>DAINBM010000342.1:0-3197 GCA_036732965.1 Caulobacteraceae bacterium
TGATCACCCTGCTGCGCTTCGATGCGGCGGGGGGGCTGCCGGGCGACGCCTCCGGCCTGCAATGACCGCCTGACAAGGATCCCGCCATGACCGATGCCGCCCCGACCGCCGTGGATCCCCGCCTGCTGGAGATCCTCGTCTGCCCGGTCACCCGGGGACCGCTCGAATATGACCGCACGCGGAACGAACTGATCAGCCGCTCGGCGCGGCTGGCCTATCCGATCCGGGATGGTGCGCCGGTCATGCTGCCCGACGAGGCCCGGCCCCTGGAGGAGGGGGAGGCGTGACGCAGACCCCCTGGCCCACGGAACTGCGGGCCCATGACGGTGGCCGCTGGCTCAGGGTCAGCTTCGACGACGGAGTGACCGCGGAACTGGCGGCGTCCGAGCTTCGCCGCCGGTCCCCCAGTGCGGAGGGGCGCGGCCACGGGGCCCATGCGCCGCAGCGCGCCGAAGGGCTCTATGATCATGTGACGATTGTCGAGCTCGCGCCGGTGGGCCGCTATGCCGTCCGCATCCGGTTCGATGACGGGCACGATACCGGCCTGTTCACTTGGGCCCTGCTGCGCCGTCTGGCCGGGGCGGCACCGGGCTGAGCCGGGTCCCCGCACAGGGGCCCGCAATACAGAGGCCGTCCTCGATCCGGAACAGGGCCCCATGGGTCTGGCAGACCAGGTGGCGACCGTCCCGGGACAGGGGCAGGGTGCCCGGCGGGGCCAGCGGCCCGCCCGTATGGGGGCAGGCATTGCGCCAGATGTGCCGGACCCCGTCGGGGTCGGCGACCTCCAGATGCGGCGGCGAGGGCGGCCTCACGGGGCCTTGTCCCTCAGGCCAGGCCGCCCAGGGCGAGGCGCCAGGGGCGGACCTCCACCGATGCGAACACGCCGGCGGTGGCATAGGGGTCGGCTGCGGCAAAGGCCCGGGCGGCGGCGAGGTCGTCCGCCTCGAGGATGATCAGCGACCCCTCCGGCTGACCCTCTGCGTTCAGGAAGGCCCCCCCGGCCCGGACCTGTCCGGTGCCCTCGGCATAGGCCAGGTGGCGCTCCCGGGTGGCCAGCCGCAGGGGCAGGGCGCCGGGGGCGTCGAGACAGATGATCGCGAACAGGGCCATGGGAATTCCTTCAGGATTCGGTGCGCAGGGGACGGGACAGGAGGCCGGTGACCGCGTCCCGGGGCTGGATCTCGCCGGCCAGCAGGGCGGCGGTGGTCTCGCAGATCGGCATGTCGACCCCGAGCGACCGGGCCAGGGCGCGAACAGCGGGTGCCGAGGCCACGCCCTCGGCCACGGACAGCTTGCCGGACAGGGCGTCGGCCAGGGATTGCCCGCGACCCAGGGCCAGTCCGACGGACATGTTGCGGGACTGGGGCGAGGAACAGGTGAGCACCAGATCGCCCAGGCCGCAGAGGCCGGCCAGGGTCTCCGCCCGACCGCCCAGCGCGATGCCCAGCCGGGTCATCTCGGCAAAGCCCCGGGTGATCAGGGCGGCATGGGCGCTGCGACCCAGCTCCAGCCCCTCCACCACGCCGCAGGCGATGGCCAGCACGTTCTTGACCGCGCCGCCCGCCTCGGCCCCGATCATGTCGGTGCTGAGATAGGGGCGGAAGCTGGGGGTGGCGAGGCGCCGGGCAATGGCCTCGCCGAGCGCGGCGTCACCGCAGGCCAGGGTCACCGCGGTCGGCAGCCGCCGGGCCACCTCGGCGGCGAAGCTGGGCCCGGACAGGACCGCCAGACGCGCGTCGGGTACCGCTTCCCGTGCCACCTCGGTCATCAGTTTCAGGGACGACTGCTCCACCCCCTTGGCGCACAGGACCAGCGGAGCGCGGGCTGGCCCCGGACCCGGCCGCGCGGCCAGCGCCGACAGCGTCGTCCGGACATGCTGGGCCGGGGTCACCACCAGGACCAGCTGCCGGTCGGCAAGGTCGCTCAGGGCCCCCGTGGCGCGGATCGCCGGATCGAGGGCGACGCCGGGCAGGAAGAGGGTGTTGCGGTGGGTCCCGTTGATCTCGGTCACCACTTCGGCCTCCCGGGCGTGCAGCAGCACGTCCACCCCGTCCCGGGCGCAGACCTGGGCCAGCGCCGTGCCCCAGGCCCCGGCCCCGATGACGCCGATCCTCTGGAAGGTCTCGCTCATGCCTTGGCCCCCTTGCGGCCCGGGGCGTGCAGGGGGGCCCGAAGGGCGGCCTCGGAATCCAGCGGCCAGCGGGGGCGGGCGGCCACGTCCAGCGGGTCGGTCAGCCCGAGGCGCAGGCGCTCGGCCCCGGCCAGGGCGATCATGGCCGCGTTGTCCGTGCAGTACTTCAGGGGCGGGGCGACGAAACCGAACCCCTGCCGGGTGGCCACGGCGGCGAGAGCGTCGCGTACGGCGCCGTTGGCCGCCACACCGCCCGCCACCGCCAGCAGCCGGCCGGCATCGCCGAAGCGGTCCAGATGCAGGGCCATGGCCCGTTCCGTCCGTTCCGCCAGTTGTCGGGCGATGGCCTGCTGCACGGCCGCGGCCAGGTCGGCCCGCTCCGCCTCCGTGGTCAGGCCCGCGGCCTGACGCGCGGCGGCGGTCTTCAGCCCGGAAAACGAGAAGTCACATCCCGCCCGGCCCAGAAGCATCCGCGGCAGCGGATACCGGCTGGGGTCGCCCGATGCCGCCAGCCGCTCCAGCGCGGGACCCCCGGGATAGCCGAGGCCGAGGGTCATGGCGATCTTGTCGAAGGCCTCGCCGGCCGCATCGTCGATGGTGGCACCCAGCCGGGTGCAGCGGCCGATCCCCTCCACCGACAGCAGCTGGCAGTGACCGCCGGACACCAGCAGCAGCAGATAGGGATAGGGCGCGTCCTCCGTCAGCCGGGGGGACAGGGCGTGTCCCTCCAGATGGTTGACGGCGATCAGGGGCAGGCTGCAGGCGAGGGCCACGGCCTTGCCCGCGGCCAGACCCACCATCACCCCGCCGATCAGGCCGGGCCCGGCCGTGGCCGCCACCCCCGACAGGTCGCCGAAGTCCACACCCGCCTCATCGAGGGCGGCGCGGATCACGGTGTCGATCACCTCCGCATGGGCCCGTGCGGCGATCTCGGGCACCACACCGCCATAGGGCCGGTGCCGCTCGAACTGGGTGGCGATGACCGACGACAGGACCTCCGGCCGGTCTGCCAGCCGCACCACCGCCGCCGCGGTCTCGTCACAGCTGGTCTCGATGCCGAGCACGG
>DAINBM010000343.1:0-3194 GCA_036732965.1 Caulobacteraceae bacterium
GCGGGGTGGCGGTGAAGGGCGCCCTCGAGCGGCCCGTCGCGTCCCTCGCCGAGGAGACTGCGCGGGTCACGGCGGGCCTTCAGCCTGGAGAGGTCATCGTGGCCCTCGGGGCCGTCCAGCTGCAGGATGGCCAGCATGTGCGGCTGGAGCCCCGGCCGTGATGGGCTTCAACCTGTCGGCCTGGGCCGTCCGGGAACGGGCGCTGACCCTGTTCCTCATTCTCGCGGTGGCCCTTTCGGGTGCCTATGCCTTCCTCAGCCTCGGCCGGGCGGAGGATCCCGCCTTCACCATCAAGGGCCTGACCGTGACAGCCGTCTGGCCCGGTGCCACGGCGCGGGAGATGCAGGATCTGGTGGCCGACCGCATGGAGAAGAAGCTCCAGGAACTGCGCTATTTCGACAAGGTCGAGACCTTCACCCGGCCGGGCTATGCCTTCGTCAGCCTGAGCCTGCGCGACACCATGCCGCCCCGGGAGAAGCCGGATCAATTCTACCAGGCCCGCAAGAAGATGGATGATGTGGTCAAGGACCTGCCGCGTGGTGTCCTGGGCCCGTTTGTCAATGACGAGTTCGGCGACGTGGATTTTGCAGTCTACGCGGTGAAGGCCCCAGGCATGCCCCCCCGCCAGCTGGTGCGCGAGGCCGAGGCCCTGCGCCAGCGGTTCCTGCACGTCCCCGGCGTCAAGAAGGTCGAGGTGCTGGGCGAGCGCCCCGAACGGATCTTCGTGGATGTGTCCTATGCCCGGTTGGCCACCCTCGGCATCGGTGCGCCGGATCTCCTGGACGCCCTCGCCCGCCAGAACATGGTCACGCCGTCGGGGGTCGTGGAGACCGCCGGTCCGCGGGTGGAGGTGCGGGTCGATCGCGGCTTCGACTCCCTGGACGCGATCCGTGCCGTCGCGGTGACGGTGCGGGGACGCACCCTGCGGCTGGGCGACATCGCCGAGGTCCGGCGGGGCTATGAGGAGCCGGCGAGCTATCTGATCCGCCAGAACGGCGAGCCGGCCATGTTGCTGGGCGTGATCATGCAGGAAGGCTGGAACGGTCTCGCGCTGGGCACGTCGCTGGACGCCACCGAGCGGGAGCTGCGGTCCAGCCTGCCGCTCGGGCTGTCGGTCGAAAAGGTCTCCGACCAGGCCCACAACATCCACGAGGCCGTTGACGAGTTCATGCTGAAGTTCTTCGTGGCGCTGACCGTGGTGCTGGTGGTCAGCTTCGGCGCGCTGGGCTTCCGGGGCGGGCTGGTGGTGGCTGCCGCCGTGCCCCTGACCCTGGGCGCCGTGTTCGTGATCATGCTGATCACCGGCCGCAACTTCGACCGGATCACCCTCGGGGCCCTGATCCTGTCCCTCGGCCTTCTGGTGGACGACGCCATCATCGCCATCGAGATGATGGTGGTGAAGATGGAGGAGGGGCTGGACCGGGTTGCGGCGGCGGCCTTTGCCTGGACGGTGACGGCGGCACCGATGCTGTCGGGAACCCTCATCACCATCATCGGTTTCCTGCCCATCGGCTTTGCCCAGTCCAGTGCCGGAGAATATGCGGGCAACATCTTCTGGATCGTGGCCTTTGCCCTGTTGGTCTCCTGGCTGGTGGCGGTGGTGTTCACCCCGTATCTGGGGGTGCGGCTGCTCCGGGATGTGCCCCCCAACCCGGCCGGCCATGACGGGATCTATGCGACCCCGGGCTATGAGCGCCTGCGCGCGGCGATCCGCTGGTGTGTGGATCACAGGGGGCAGGTGGCCGGGCTCACCCTGGCGGCCTTCGTGCTCGCGGTGGTGGGCATGGGCATTGTTCCCAAGCAGTTCTTCCCCAATTCCGACCGCCCCGAATTGCTCGTCGAGGTCTATGAGCCGGAAGGCACCGCCATCGCCGTGACCCAGGCCAGCGTCGCCAGGGTCGAGGCGGTCCTGCGTCATGATCCCGACGTGCAGGCGGTGACGAGCTATGTGGGGCAGGGGGCGGCGCGCTTCTTCCTGTCCCTGAACCCGGAACTGCCGGACCCGGCCTTCGGCAAGCTGGTGGTGCAGACCGCCGATGCCGCGGCCCGGGACCGCTTGAAGCAGCGCCTGCGCCGCCGGATCGCCGATGGCCTGGCCCCGGAAGCCCATGTGCGGCTGACCCAGCTGCTGTTCGGCCCGCCTGTGCCCTGGCCGGTGGCCTTCCGGGTGACCGGCCCGGATCCGGACCGGCTGAGGGTGATCGCGGCTGAGGTCACGGCGCGCCTGCGTGCCGATCCCAGAACCCGGGATGTGAACATGGACTGGGGCGAGAAGGCACCGGGCATCCGGGTCAGCTTCGATCCCGCCCGCCTGCGCCAGATCGGCCTGACCTCCAAGGACGCCTCCGACCAGGTGGCGGGCCTGTTGTCCGGGGCCCCGGCGACCTTTGTCCGCGAGGATGTCCGGGAGGTTGAGGTGGACCTTCGGGCGACGGCACAGGAACGGCGGGACCTTGCCCATGTGGGCGACATCGACCTGATGACCCGGGATGGCCGGGCCGTGCCCCTGTCGAGCCTCGGCACCGTGACCGTGGAGCCTCAGGACCCGATCCTCAAGCGCCGCAACCGTGAACCGGCGATCACCGTGCGGTGCGACATCGCCGACGGCCTGCAGCCGCCGGACGTGACCGCAGCCCTCCTGCCGAAGCTTGCCGACATCCGGGCCGCCCTGCCCCCCGGCTATCGCATCGACACCGCCGGGTCGGTGGAGGAGAGCGGAAAGGCCAATGGCGCGCTGGTGGCGGTGTTCCCGGTCATGCTGCTCCTGATGCTGTTCGTGCTGATGGTGCAGGTGCGGTCCTTCTCCATGATGATCATGGTGTTCCTCACCGCGCCGCTGGGCCTGGTGGGGGCGGTGCCCGCGCTGCTGATCTTCCACCAGCCCTTCGGCTTCAACGCCATCCTGGGCCTGATCGGTCTGGCCGGCATCCTGATCCGCAACACCCTGATCCTCACCGAGCAGATCAAGGCCGACAAGCTGGAGGGCCGCGACGACTATCACGCGGTGATCGAGGCGACGGTGCGCCGGGCGAGGCCCGTGATCCTGACCTCTCTGGCGGCGGTGCTGGCCTTCATCCCGCTCACCCTGTCGAGCTTCTGGGGGCCGCTCGCCTATGTGCTGATCGGCGGGACGGCTGTGGGCACGGTCCTGACCCTGCTGTTCCTGCCCGCCCTCTACGCCCTGTGGTTCCGGG
>DAINBM010000344.1:0-3184 GCA_036732965.1 Caulobacteraceae bacterium
GACCAGGGTGACGGGCGCAGAGCGGATCTGCGCCTCCCGCGCGGCGCGAAGCCTCGCGAAATCCTCCCCCGCATGGTGGGAGGACCGGGTCAGGGGGCTTGCCGACACCATCAGGAAGCCCTTGGCGAAGGCGATCGCCTCCAGCGCCTTGAACTCCTCCGGGGTCCAGAACCGGTCGATGGCGGCATGCTTGCGGGTGGGCTGCAGATACTGGCCGATGGTCAGGAAGTCGACACCGGCGGAGCGCATGTCGTCCATCACCTGCATCACCTCCTCCTTCGTCTCCCCCAGCCCGACCATCAGGCCGGACTTGGTGAACTGGACGGGGTCGCGCTCCTTCACCCGCTCGAGAAGGCGCAGGGAGTGGTAATAGCGCGCCCCGGGCCGGATCTTCAGATAGAGCCGCGGCACGGTTTCCAGGTTGTGGTTGAACACGTCAGGCCGGGCGTCGATGATCTCCTCCGCCGCCGCCACGGGCTTGCGCAGGAAGTCCGGCGTCAGGATCTCCACGGTCGTGGCCGGCGAGGTCGCCCGGATCGCCCGGACCACGGCGGCAAAGTGGGCCGACCCGCCGTCCTCGAGATCGTCCCGGTCCACCGAGGTGATGACCACATGGGCGAGGCCCATTTCCGCCACCGCATCCGCCACCCGCTGAGGCTCCGTCGGGTCGAGGGGCTGGGGCTGGCCGGTGATGACATTGCAGAAGGCACAGGCCCGGGTGCAGGTGTCGCCCATGATCATCATGGTGGCATGGCGGATGGTCCAGCATTCCCCGATGTTCGGGCAGGCGGCCTCCTCGCACACGGTGACAAGGCCCTTGGCCTTCACGATGCTGCGGGTCTCGAGATAACCCCTGGAGCCGGGCGCCTTCACGCGCAGCCAGTCCGGCTTGCGCAGAACCTCGGAGTCGGGGCGGTTGCGCTTCTCCGGATGGCGGTGCGCGCGGGTGGTGTCGATCAGCGTGGCCATGGGATCCTCGTGCGTCGCTCCTAGATCGGACGGCACCGGCCTCCGCGCAAGCCGAACCTGCGCCTAGATGTGCAAAACCATGCCGTAGGCGTCGAGGGTGGCCTCGTGCATGGCCTCGGACAGGGTGGGATGGGCGAACACCGTGGCCATCAGTTCGGCCTCCGTGGCCTCCAGGGTCATGGCCACGACGAAGCCCTGGATCATCTCCGTGACCCCTTCGCCGATCAGGTGCGCCCCGACCAGCGCCCCGGTGGCGTCGTCGAACAGGACCTTGACGAAGCCCTCGGTCTCCCCTGACGCAATGGCCTTGCCGTTCACCCGGAACGGGAAACGGCCGATCTTCACCTTGCGCCCCTCCGCCCGGGCCGCCTGTTCGGTCAGGCCGACGGAGGCCACCTGCGGCTGGGCATAGGTGCATCCCGGGATCGGCGAATGGATCTTCACCGGGGCCTTGCCGGCGATGTGCTCCACGCAGTGGATCCCCTCGTGGCTGGCCTTGTGCGCCAGCCAGGGAGGACCGGCCACATCGCCGATGGCATAGAGCCCGGCCACGCCGGTCCCGCCATGACTGTCCGTGACCACATGGCCGCGATCGATCTTCACCCCCAGCGCTTCGAGGCCCAGGCCCTCGATATTGGCCTCGATGCCCACCGCGACAATGGCCCGCTCCGCCGTCAGGGTCTCGGCCTTGCCTGCGGCCTCAAGGGTCAGGGAGACGCCGTCAGCGGACCTGGCGAGGCCCGTGACCCGGGCACCCACCCGGAACTTCAGACCGCGCTTCTGGAAGGCCTTGAGGGCCGTGGCCGACACCTCCTCGTCCTCCACCGGCAGGATGCGGTCCATGGCCTCGATCACCGTCACCTCGGCGCCGAGCGCCCGGTAGAAGCTCGCGAACTCGATGCCGATGGCCCCGGAGCCGATGACCAGCAGGGACTTCGGCATGGCCTTGGCGGTCATGGCGTCCCGGTAGGTCCAGATCCGGTCCCCATCCCCCACCAGCCCGATGGCCGGGATCGCCTTGGCCCGGGCCCCGGTGGCGACGATCACGGATCCGGCCTGCACCGTGCGGGTGCCCCCGGCCTTCAGCGCAATCTGCACGCGAGGAGCGGTGGTGCCCTTCTGAAGACTGGCCACGCCCTCGATCACCTCGATCTTGTGCTTCTTCATCAGGAAGCCGACACCGCCATTGAGCTGCCGGGCCACGCCGCGGGAGCGCTCCACCACCTTGGCGAAGTCGAAGGCGGGTTTGTCGACGCTCAGACCATAGTCCCCGAGGTGGGACAGCTTCTCGAACACCTCGCCGGACTTCAGGAGCGCCTTGGTCGGGATGCAGCCCCAGTTGAGACAGATGCCGCCCAGGTTCTCGCGTTCGACAATGGCGGTCTTCAGCCCCAGCTGGGACGCCCGGATCGCCGCCACATAGCCGCCGGGACCGGAACCAATGACGATGAGATCGAAGTCGACGGCCATGGGCGGTCCTCCTGAAACGAAGTCTAGTTCAACCGGGCACAATCGCCGCTGCGGCCATCAGGCCAGCAGCGTCACCGGATCTTCCACGAAGCCCTTGAAGGCGGCGAGGAACCGCGCGCCCACGGCCCCGTCCACCACCCGGTGGTCGCAGGTCAGGGTCACGCTCATCACCGTGGCGATCGCCAGCTGGTCGCCGCGGACCACAGGCCGCTTCTCCCCCGCCCCGACGGACAGGATGCAGCCCTGCGGCTCGTTGATGATCGAGGCAAAGGAGCGGATGCCCATCATGCCGAGATTGGAGATGGAGAAGGTGCCGCCCTGGAACTCGTCGGGCTTCAGCTTGCGGGTCCGGGCCCGCTCGGCCAGATCCTTCATGCTGACAGCGATGTCGGCCAGGGAGCGGGTCTCGGCGGCCCGGATGATGGGCGTGATCAGCCCCCCATCTATGGCCACGGCAACGGCAATGTCGGCGTGGTGATGCAGGGCGATGCCCTCCGGGGTGAAGCTGGCATTGGCCTCCGGCACCAGCTTCAGCGCCGCCGCGGCCGCCTTGATGATCAGGTCGTTGACGCTGATCTTGATCTTGCGTGCCTCCAGCGCCCCGTTGATCCGCACCCGGGCGTCCAGCAGACGGTCGATCTCGAGGTCGAGGTTCAACGGAAAATGCGGGACATCCCGGAAGCTGTCCGTCAGGCGTCGGGCAATGGTCTTGCGCATGCCATCGAGGGGCACGAGGTCATAGCTC
>DAINBM010000345.1:0-1433 GCA_036732965.1 Caulobacteraceae bacterium
CCGCCGATGCCGCCGCCAATCAGAATTGCGCGCACGCTCTTGACTCCGACCGTCGGTTGAAGCGGGGATTAGCCGTGGTCGGCGTTTCGGTGTCGCGGGTCAAGAGCCGCCCCTGCGTTTCCGCTCGGGGGCGCACTTGCAGGGTCTGTCGGGATTGACCATGAAGGTGCAATGTCCGACGGATACGGGGGAGTCCGCCTGCTCCGACCGGGACTAGAGACCGCCGCCGGCTGTGGGCGGGACGACAGAGGATGGGGGACCGTCTTGGTTCTGCAGTGGCGTTTTGATGCGGACATGCCGTCCGGTGCTGGATCGCCGGACGGCGAGATCCAGACGGGCTGGAACGATCCCGTGACACGACCCGGCGGTCGCACGTCTCACCTCGTGGATACGACGATGCTGTTTGCGCCCCGCTCCGGGGGCGTGAAGCGCTATCTTCTGGCCAAGCGGACCTGGATGGCGGAGAATCGCCCGCAGGTCCGCCATACCCTCGTGGTTCCGGGCGACAGCACCGGCAACAACGGCAAGGGCACCCAGACCGTGGCCGCCGTGCGCCTGCCCTTCGGGGACGGCTATCGCTGGCCCACCTCGGCCAGGCGCTGGGCGGAGCTGCTGATCAGCCTGCAACCCGACCTGATCGAGGCCGGGGATCCCTATGGCCCGGGCCATGCCGCGCTGGACGCCGGCGATCGGCTGGGTGTCCCCGTGGTGGGCTTCTGCCACTCCGATCCCGCGGCGCTGGCCGCCCTGCATCTGGGCAGCTGGGCCGAGCCGCCGGTCCGCCGGCGCTGGGCCCGTCTGTTCCGCCGCTTCGACCGGGTGGTGGCCCCGTCCCGGCATATTGCCGACCGGCTGGACGCGGCGGGAGTCTCCGACGTCCATGTGCAGCCGCTCGGCGTGGATACCCAGCTGTTCTGCCCGACCCGCCGGGACCCGGATCGGCTGCGCAAGGAGCTGGGCCTCGGTCCGGATACCCGGCTGCTGGTCTTTGCCGGTCGACCGGCGCGGGAGAAGAACGTGGACGTCCTGCTGGAGGCCATGGATCTTCTGGGAGACGAGTATCACCTGCTGCTGATCCATGCGGGTCAGGGATGCCGCCCGCAGGACAATGCCACCTTCCTCGACTATGTGCGCGAGCCGCGGGAAATGGCGCGCCTGCTGTCCAGCTGCGACGCCTTCGTCCATGCCAATGACCGCGAACCCTTCGGCCTGATCGCGCTGGAGGCCATGGCCTGCGGCCTGCCCATGGTCGGCGTGGCCTCCGGCGGCATTGCCGAACTGGTGGACGAGGCCGTCGGCCAGCTGGCACACCGGGCCACGGCGGAGGCCATGGCCGAGGCCATCACCGCCCTGTTCGAGCGGGATACCGCAGCCCTGGGAGCCGTTGCACGGGCCCGGGCTGAGCAGCACTACGGCTGGCATGCCACCTTCTC
>DAINBM010000345.1:1533-3179 GCA_036732965.1 Caulobacteraceae bacterium
GGCAGAGCCCCTGCCCTTCATGCGCGAGCGGCCGTGACCAACCGGCTGCTCGGCGGGCTGCCGACCACCATCTTCGAGGTGATGAGCGTCCTCGCCCGGGAGCACAACGCCGTCAATCTCGGCCAGGGCTTTCCCGATGACCCCGGCCCCCTCGACATCCGTCAGGCCGCTGCCGACGCGGCGGTGAACGGCGACAACCAGTACCCCTCGATGATGGGCCTGCCGATCCTGCGGGAGGCCGTGGCGGCCCACTATGGCCGCCGCCAGGGCCTGAACCTCGACCTGTCACAGGTGGTGATCACCTGCGGGGCCACGGAGGCGCTGGCCGCCGCCATCCTCGGCCTGATCGAGCCGGGGGACGAGGTGGTGATGTTCCAGCCCCTCTATGACAGCTATGCCCCCATGGTGCGCCGGGCGGGGGGCGTGGCGAAGTTCGTGACCCTGGCCCCGCCCGACTGGCGGATCACCGCGGACGCACTGGAAGCGGCGATCACCGACCGCACCCGCCTCGTGATCTTCAACAATCCTCTGAACCCCTCGGCCGTGGTCCATGACCGGGGTCAGCTGCAGGTGCTGGCCGACGCCTGCCTGCGCCACGACCTGATCGCGATCTGCGACGAGGTGTGGGAGGAGATCGTGTTCGGCGACCCGCCGTTCACTCCGCTCTACGCCCTGCCCGGCATGGCAGACCGCTGCGTGAAGATCGGGTCGGCGGGCAAGATCTTCTCCCTGACCGGCTGGAAGATCGGCTGGACCATCGCCTCGGCACCGCTGACCCGGGCCATCGCCAAGGCGCACCAGTTCCTGACCTTCACCATCGCCCCGCCCCTGCAGGCGGCGGTGGCCGTGGGACTGGCCAAGGACGCGGCCTATTTCAGCGGGATGCAGTCGGCGTTCCGCCGGTCCCGCGACCGCCTGACCGACGGCCTTCGCGCGGAAGGCTTCGTCGTCGCCCCGTCACAGGGAACCTACTTCCTCACCATCGACCTGCCCGCCTCGGGAATCGGAATGGCGGACGATGCGTTCGCCCTGCTGGCGGTGAAGACGGCCGGGGTCGCGACCATTCCCGTGTCGGCCTTCTATGACTGCGACCCGGTCAAGACCGTCCTGCGTCTGTGCTACGCCAAGGCCGATGCCACCCTCGATGCCGGGATCGAACGTCTGGCGAAAGCCCGACGCTTGGCCGGCGCCTAGGCTCCTGAAACGACGCCTGAAACGACGAACGCTCCCGGCGGGAAGCCGGGAGCGCCTGTATTTTCAACGTGTTGCCGTCAGACCTTCGGATCACAGACCCGTCGGCATGTCCTTGAAGGCCACGTCCTTGTCGACGCGGACATCACCGGGCAGGCCCAGAACGCGCTCGGCAATGATGTTCTTCAGGATCTCGTCGGTCCCGCCGGCGATGCGCAGACCGGCCGACCACATGACCGACTGCTGGAACCCGGCCTCGAGGGGGGCGAGCTCGGGGTCGGACAGGATGCCGTACTGGTCGAGCACCTCCATCGCCTCCGAGGACATGGCCTGCAGCTGGTTGGCCGACACGATCTTGCCGATGGACGCCTCCGGCCCGGGCGTCTGCCCACGGGAGAGCGCGGTGATGGAGCGGAAGCGGGTCAGCTTCAGCCCCTCGGCCTGCACGTACCAGT
>DAINBM010000346.1:0-3176 GCA_036732965.1 Caulobacteraceae bacterium
GGCGCGGGTGGAGACGGCTGATCTGGTGATCGTGGCCACCTGGGTCCTGCAGTCTGCCACCCTGCGGCCGGAGCGCAGCTATCGCGCCCTGGACGGCGACGCGATGCTGGAAAGCCTGCGGATCAACCTGGTCGGCCCGGCCCTGGTGGCCAAGCATTTCCTGCCGAAGCTGCCCCGGAGCGGGCGCAGCGTGTTCGCCGCCCTGTCCGCCCGGGTGGGGTCGATCTCCGACAATCGGCTGGGGGGGTGGCACAGCTACCGGGCCGCCAAGGCCGCCCTGAACATGACCCTCGCCAATCTCGCCATCGAACTGGCCCGGGAGCGCCCCCAGGCCATCTGTCTCGGGCTGCATCCCGGCACGGTGGACACGGGGCTGTCGGCGCCGTTCCAGCGGGGTCTGGCGACGGGCCAGCTGTTCACACCGGCCTATTCGGCGCTCTGCCTGCTGGACGTGATCGCCCGCGCGACCCCCGAGGACAGTGGTCGCGTCCTGGCCTGGGACGGATCGCGTATCGCGCCGTGAAGGCGGGGGCTATTGAACGGGTCGTCCCGCGGGCACATATCCTTCAGTGAAGGTCCGGCACGCCGCCATACTGGGTGCCGAACGGCCTGCATAAGTCGCTTGCTGCAAGGACTTGAGACCCATGACGACCCGAACGATCCTGTTCGACAGCCCCTTCCTGCTCGGATTCGAGCATACCCGCGCCCTCATCGAGCGGGCGGCCAAGGCGGCGGCGGACAGCTACCCCCCCTACAATGTCGAGCAGACCGGGGACTCCCGTTTCTGCATCACCCTGGCGGTGGCCGGTTTCTCGCCGGATCAGCTGAGCGTGACCGTGGAGGACAACCAGCTGGTGGTGTCCGGCAAGCGGGACGGGGACGGTCGCGGCGATGCGGCCTACCTGCACCGGGGCATTGCGGCCCGCGGCTTCATGCGCAGCTTCGTCCTGGCGGACGGCATGGAGGTCGAGGGGGCCGCCCTGGAACATGGCCTGCTGCACATCGACGTGGTGCGGCTGGAGCCGGAACGGCACGTGCGGCGTATCGCCATCCGCAGCGCCGGCTGAACGTCCCGAAAATTCCGTATCCAGAAGGAGGTGGTCATGACGACGCCCGAAATCCGTCCCGAATCCTCGCTCAGCGCACAGGTTCCGCTCAGCAACGAGGCGTTTGCCGCCCTCGGCGCACCGCAACTGGTCTATGTTCGCAGCATGACCGCAGCAGAGGCCCTGGCCGATCAGCCGGACGCCATGGCTGCGGCGGAGCTGTCACCCGCCCAGACGGTCTATGTGGTGCATCGGGCCGATGGCGTGCCCCTGGCGGTGGTGTCCGATCGCGCGCAGGCCTATGCGGCCGCCCTTGCCCATGATCTGGCACCGGTCTCGGTCCACTGACCAACAGGCTCTCGCCACAGGAACAGGGCCCGGCCGCGCGGAGCGACCGGGCCCTTGTCATGTCTGACCGGCCGGACCGGGTGTCCATCGCCCCCTAGAGGGTGCGCTGGATGGTTTCCACGGTGAAGCACTCGATCTGGTCGCCGGCCTTCAGGTCCTGGAAGTTCTGGAAGGCCATGCCGCACTCCTGACCGACCTGGACCTCGTTCACTTCGTCCTTGAAGCGCTTCAGGGTCTGCAGGGTGCCCATTTCCTGGATCACGACATTGTCGCGGATGATCCGGACCTTGGCGCCCTTGCGGACCACGCCTTCTGTGACCTTGCACCCGGCGATGCGGCCGATCTTCGAGATGTCGAAGGTCTGAAGCACATCGGCATTGCCCAGGAAGGTTTCCCGCTGGATCGGGGCCAGCATCCCGGACATGACGCCTTTGATGTCGTCGATCAGGTCGTAGATGATGGCGTAGTAGCGGATCTCGACGCCCTCACGCTCCGCCAGATCCCGCGCCTGGCGCGAGGCCCGGACGTTGAAGCCGAGGATCGAGCAGTTGGCACCCTTGGCCAGCAGCACGTCGCTTTCGGTGATCGCGCCGGCTGCGGAATGGATGATCCGGGCACGGACCTCGTCGGTGCCCAGCTTGTCCAGGGCGCCCATGATGGCTTCCGCTGATCCCTGCACGTCGGCCTTGATGATCATGGGCAGTTCCGAGACCTTCTTGGTCTGGAGCTTGGCCATCATGTCCGCCAGGCTCGAGCCTGCGGTGATCGGCGAGACCGCCTTGTCGCGCTTCACGCGTTCGCGATACTCGGTCAGCTCCCGGGCGCGGGCCTCGTTCTCCACCACGGCGAAGGTCTCGCCGGGATCGGGGGTCTGGTCCAGCCCGAGGATTTCCGCCGGGGTCGACGGCTCGGCCGAGGGGATCTGCTCGTTCCGCTCGTTGATGAGGGCCCGCACACGGCCCCAGGCCGCGCCGGCGACGACGATGTCGCCCCGCTTCAGGGTGCCGCGCTTCACCAGCACCGTGGCCACCGGACCACGACCCTTGTCCAGCTTGGACTCGATCACCACGCCCTCGGCGGAGCGATCCGGATTGGCCCGCAGGTCCATGACCTCGGCCTGGATCAGGATCGATTCCAGCAGGGTGTCGAGACCGGTCTTCTTCAGGGCCGAGACCTCCACCACCTGGGTATCACCGCCCAGCGCCTCGACCACGATCTCGTGGCTGAGCAGCTCGTTGATGACCCGGGTGGGATCGGCGTCCGGCTTGTCGATCTTGTTGATGGCGACGATGATCGGCGCACCGGCCGCCTTGGCGTGATGGATCGCCTCGATGGTCTGCGGCATGACGCCGTCATCGGCCGCAACCACCAGCACCACGATATCCGTCACATTGGCCCCGCGGGCCCGCATGGCGGAGAAGGCGGCGTGACCCGGCGTGTCGAGGAAGGTGACCTTGTCACCCGACTCCAGCGTGACTTGATAGGCCCCGATGTGCTGGGTGATACCCCCATGCTCGCTGGCGGCCACCCCGGCCGAGCGCAGGGCGTCCAGCAGCGAGGTCTTTCCGTGGTCCACGTGACCCATGACCGCCACCACCGGCGGCCGGGACAGGGTGTCCTCGACCCGGTCGTCTTCCGAGATGAACCCGGTTTCCACGTCGCTTTCCGACACGCGGGTGACGGCGTGGCCGAACTCCGTGGCGATCAGCTCCGCCGTGTCGGCGTCAAGCACATCGTTGATGGTCAGCATGGCACCCTGGCGCATCATGTACTTGATGATGT
>DAINBM010000347.1:0-3138 GCA_036732965.1 Caulobacteraceae bacterium
CGACGCCCCCCCGACTCAGGGGCTGAACCACCGCCTCGTCGACCTGTTCGAGGCACGGGCCAGGGCACGGCCCGATGCCATTGCGGTGTCGCATCGTGATCGTACCCTGTCCTATGGGGAACTCGACCGGCAGGCGAACCAATTCGCGCACATTCTCCGGCAGAGCGACGTGGGGGCGGGTGACAGGATCGCACTCACCTTCGGGCGCTCGATCGAGATGGTCGTGGCCCTCCTTGCCGTGCTGAAGGCAGGGGGGTGCTACGTCCCACTCGACCCTGCGGCTCCGCCCGATCGCCTCGCCTTGATCCTCGAAAACTGCACGCCGAAGCTGCTGTTGACGACAAGAAAGACGATTGCGGGTCTCGGCAGTCTTCCGGGCGTGGAGGCGCTCTGCCTTGATGACCCGGCCGTCCTTGAAAGCCTGAGCCACCAACCCGGTCACCGCGCCCCGCCCCCCGAGTCCGATACCGGGCTCGCCTACATCATCTACACCTCCGGCTCCACCGGCCAGCCCAAGGGCGTGGCCATCCCCCAGTCCAATGTCCTCGCTCTGTTCGATGCCACCCAGGCGATCTACGACTTCGGGCCGCGGGATGTCTGGACCCTGTTCCACTCCTATGCCTTCGACTTTTCCGTGTGGGAGATCTGGGGAGCCCTGCTGTACGGGGGCCGGCTGGTGATCGTGGACGATGCGGTGCGGATGTCCCCGCCAGCCTTCCTCGACCTCCTGGAGCAGGAGCAGGTCACGGTGCTCAACCAGACCCCGTCGGCCTTCTACGCCCTCGCGGCGGCGGAGGCGCAGCGTCCGCTCCGCGGGTCCGCCCTGCGCCATGTGATCTTTGGCGGGGAGGGCCTCGAACTGGCCCGCCTGCAACCCTGGTACGACCGCCACGGCGACGGGGGTCCGCAACTCGTCAACATGTACGGCATCACCGAGACCACCGTGCACGTGACCTGGATCCGGCTGGATGCGGCCCTGGCCCGAACCGCCCGGGGCAGCCTGATCGGCGAGGGCATTCCCGGCTGGACCGTCCACCTGCTGGACCCGGCGCTTCAGCCGGTGACCGATGGCGAGGTGGGCGAGATCTTCGTGTCCGGCCCCGGCGTCGCCCTGGGCTATGTGGGACGCCCCGACCTGACGGCCGAGCGGTTCCTGCCCTGCCCGTTCGGACCGCCGGGATCACGCATGTACCGGTCCGGAGACCTGGCCCGGCGGCCACCGGAGGGTGGCGGGCTGGAATATCTCGGCCGCGCGGACCAGCAGGTGAAGATCAGCGGATACCGGATCGAGCCGGGTGAGGTCGAGACAGCCCTCGAGGCATTGCCGGAAATCGCCCAGGCGGCGGTGGCCCCGAGGAACCGGGCGGGAGAGCCGCGCCTCGTCGCCTGGCTGGTGCCCCGGGATCCCGCCCACCGCCCGGGCCCGAGCGACCTGGCGCACGCCCTGGCAAGCCGACTGCCCGACTACATGATGCCCTCGGCCTTCCTGTTCGTCGACCGTCTGCCTCTGACCCTGAACGGCAAGCTGGACCGGCAGGCCCTGTCGTCTCCATGGCCGGATGAGGCACCGGTTTCAGATCACCCGGACAACATCCCGGGCCGCGACTCGGTCGAAGCTTCAGTAAAGGCGATATTTTCCGAATTTCTGGGCCGACCGGATTTTCCGCCAGACGCGGGATTTTTTGAACTCGGATTGAGATCAATGGATTTGATCAAGATCAGCGCCCGTCTTCAAAATCATTTTCACACTGAGATGACAGTAGCTCTGCTGCTGGAGTGCGGAAATGTCGCAAAACTCGTTGCCCGGCTGGCCCATTCACGCGAAGTAAACCCGCCTGACATAAATGTCACGGACAGGGCGAGCCAGGGCAGATCGGCGCTTCAGCGGCGAAGAGATGCGCGGAGCCGTCGCGACCATTGAGAGGCCATTCGAAGGATGCGTTGGACTGCGACTGAAGCGCCCCTCGATGCCATTGCCATCATCGGCATGGCTGGACGCTTTCCGGGTGCGGCCAGCGTCCGCGAGCACTGGCGCAACGTCCTTGCCCAGCGGGACTGCATCGGTCGCTTCGCCCCCGCCGACCTGGACGACAGCTTCAGTGAGGCCGTGCGCAGCGACCCGTCCTTCATCCGGGCGAGGGGCGTTCTCGATGGTGCCGACCGGTTCGACGCCGAGTTCTTCCACATGCTGGCCCGGGAAGCGGACCTGACCGATCCCCAGCAGCGCGTGTTCCTGGAGACCGCCTGGGCGGCCTTCGAGGACGCCGGATACGATCCTCGGGCGATCCCCGGGCCGGTGGGCGTGTTCGCCGGCACGGCCATGAACACCTACTTCCTCCGTCACGTCCTGTCCGACCGCGGCGTGATCGAGGAGTTCACCAACCAGTACCAGATCGGCGACTACCAGACGCTGCTGGGGGCCGCCGACTACATCGCCACCCGGACCGCCTTCAAGCTCGGCCTGTCCGGCCCTGCCATGTCGGTGCACACCGCCTGCTCGACCTCCCTGTCGGCGGTGGCCGTGGCCGTGCAGTCCCTGCAGATGTTCCAGTGCGACATGGCCCTGGCGGGCGGTGCCTCGATCACCTTCCCGCAGAGCCGGGGCTACCTGGCAGAAGCGGGCGGCATGGGCGCACAGGATGGGGTCTGCCGGCCCTTCTCCGACGATGCCTGCGGCGTGGTGTTCGGCAGCGGCGTCGGCGCGGTGCTGCTGAAGCGCCTCGAGGATGCCGTTCGCGACGACGACCCCATCTATGCCGTGATCCGCGGCGTCGGCGTGAACAATGACGGCGGACGCTCGGCCGGCTTCACCGCCCCCAGCGTGGACGGGCAGGCGGAGGCCATCGCCCAGGCCTGGGCCGCCGCGGACGTGGACATCGCCACCGTCGGCTATGTGGAGGCCCACGGCACGGCTACCCCGCTCGGGGACCCGATCGAGTTCGAAGCCTTGTTGCGCGTCTTCAGCCGGGACGGCGGCGGGTCGCCGAACCGCTGTGCCCTGGGCTCGGCCAAGGCCAATGTCGGTCACCTGGACGCCGCCGAGGGCGTCACCGGGCTGATGACGGCGGCCATGGCGCTGCACACCGCCACCCTGCCCCCCCTCGCCCATTTCCGCGCACCGAACCCGCAGCTCAGACT
>DAINBM010000348.1:0-3118 GCA_036732965.1 Caulobacteraceae bacterium
GCGGCGTCATCTATACCGGACGTGCGCTGAAGGGCCTTCTGGGGGTGGAGCGTGGCACGCTGGAGGGAATGAGATCCTCGTCCGAGCCCTATGCCAGCTTCCTGGCGGACCGGATCCGCCAGACCCTGCGGGCGGACTGGGGCCTGGCGGAGACCGGAGCCGCCGGTCCGACCGGCAATGTCTATGGGGACGCAGCGGGACATACCTGCCTTGCCGTGTCCGGCCCCCTCTCTGCGGTGGAGACCCTGGAAACCGCGGCCACCGATCGCGCCGCCAACATGGATGCCTTTGCCCGCGCGGCGCTGGCCCTGCTGCTCCGGCGGCTCGAGACGCCTGCGGCGCGTTGACCATTGCATCCCGCGGCAGGACGGATAGACACGTCCGGCCCCTGCCCCTGTCGAGGACCCTGAACATGACCTTTCGGCTGATGATCAACGGCAAGGCACGCACTGTGGATGTCGATCCCGACATGCCGCTCCTGTGGGTGCTGCGGGACGTTCTGGATGTGAAGGGACCCAAGTTCGGCTGTGGGGCCGGTCTGTGCGGAGCCTGCACCGTCCACCTCGATGGACAGCCCGTGCGCAGCTGTCAGACCCCGGTCTCCGCCGTCGGCAAGGCCCGGGTGACCACCGTCGAGGCGCTGGACCAGACGGCCCTGGGCCGCGCGGTGCAGCAGGCCTGGCTGGAGCTGGATGTCATGCAGTGCGGCTATTGCCAGGCGGGGCAGATGATGTCGGCCACGGCCCTGCTGGCGGCCAATCCGGCCCCCACGGACGAGGATATCGACGGGGCCATGGCCGGGAACATCTGCCGCTGCGCCACCTACAACCGCATTCGGGCTGCGATCCATCAGGTCGCCGCCGCCCATCGGAAGGCCTGAACCATGACGGACGGATCTGACACCCCCGCCACGGACACGGCGGCCCCGGATACCCTGGCCGCACCCGACCGCCGCCTGTTTCTCAAGGTCAGCCTGGGGGCCGGCGGGGCGTTGCTGCTCGCCGCAGGGCTTGGACGGGCAGAGGGCACGGGCGATGCGCCCCTTTCCGCCTATGTCCGCATCCGGCCGGACGGCGCGGTGACCCTGCAGTCCAAGAACCCGGAGATCGGTCAGGGGATCAAGACCTCCCTGCCTATGATCATTGCCGAGGAGCTGGACGTGGACTGGGCCCGGGTCTCCATCGAGCAGGCCCCCACGGATGCGACCCGGTTCGGCGCCCAGTTCGCCGGCGGAAGCATGTCCACCACCCTCAACTACGACCAGATGCGCCGGGTGGGCGCGGCCGGGCGCGCCCTGCTCGTCGCCGCCGCGGCCGCGCGCTGGTCCGTGCCCGCCGCCGACTGCCGGACCGAGCCGGGGGTGGTGATCCACCCGCCCTCCGGCCGTCGCGCGGACTATGGCAGCCTTGCCGCGGACGCCGCGCGGCTGGCCCCGCCGGATCTGGCGACCGTGGCCCTTAAGGACCCGAAAACCTTCCGGATCATCGGCCAGCCCAAGGGCGGCATCGACAGCGCCCGGATCGTCCGGGGCCAGCCCATCTTCGGCATCGATACCGTGGTGCCGGGGATGGTCCACGCCGTGTTCGAGAAGTGCCCGGTCTATGGCGGCAAGGTCGTCAGCGCCAATCTGGACGAGGTCAAGGCCCTGAAGGGGGTCCGGGATGTCCTGATCATCCGGGGCGGCACCGCGCTCGAAGGCCTGCTGGACGGCGTCGCCATCCTGGCGGACAGCTGGTGGACGGCGAACCGCGCCCGCCAGACCCTGAAGGTCGTCTGGGAGGAAGGTGCGGCCAAATCGGTCTCCAGTGCCGGGATCGCCGCCACCGCAGACGCCCTGTCGCACCAGCCGGGCACGAAGGTGCTGCGCAAGGACGGGGATGCCGACACGGCCCTGGCCGGGGCCGCCCGCGTACTGGAGGCCGCCTACAGCTACCCGTTCATCGCCCACGCGCCGCTGGAGCCGCAGAACTGCACCGCCCTGATGCAGGACGGCAAGCTGGTGATCCATGCGCCCACCCAGACCCCCCAGGCGGGGCGTACCCTCGTGGCCAAGACCCTCGGCCTCGCCGAAGCCGATGTGATCGTGAACGTCACCCGCTGCGGCGGCGGGTTCGGCCGGCGGCTGAACAACGACTACATGGTGGAAGCCGCGGCGATCGCGCGCCAGTCCGGGCGCGCGGTGAAGCTGGTCTGGTCCCGCGAGGACGACATGCGGCACGACTTCTACCGCCCCGGGGCCTTCCACTATCTGAAGGCCGGGCTGGATGCCGACGGGAAGCTGGTCGCCTGGCGGAACCATTTCGTGAGTTTCGGCCAGGGCGACAAGTTCGCCCCGAGCGCGGGGATGAGCGGATCGGAAACCCCCGCGCGGCTGGTCCCCCACTGCCTGATCGAAGCCTCCCTGATGCCTGCGGCCATGCCCACCGGCGCGCTGCGGGCGCCGTCCAGCAACGGGCTGAGCTTCGTCTTCCAGTCCTTCCTGGACGAGCTCGCCCACGCGGCCGGCCAGGATCCCCTCGCCTTCCAGCTGGCCCTGATGGGCGCACCGCGGATGGTCGGCACCGATTTCGACACCGGCCGGGCCACTGCCGTCTTGAAGGCTGTGGCGAAGATGGCCGACTGGGGCCACACGCCGACGCCCCGGCCCGGCCAGCGCACCGGCAAGGGCCTTGCCTTCTACTACAGCCATCGGGGCTATTTCGCCGAGGTGGTCCAGGTCTCCGTCGCCGCGCAAGGCGACATCACCCTGGACAAGGTCTGGGTGGCCGGAGATGTGGGGGCCCAGATCGTCAACCCGTCCATGGCCCGCAATCAGGTGCAGGGCGCGGTGCTCGACGGCCTGGCCCAGGCGCTGGGACAGGAGATCACCTTCCGGGACGGCCGGGCGGAGCAGTCCAATTTCGACGGCTTCCATCTGATGCGCATGCCGCAGAGCTGCCCGGTGGAGGTGATGTTCGTCCTGTCCGACCATCCGCCCACGGGTCTGGGGGAGCCCGCCCTGCCGCCCGCCCCGCCGGCCCTGTGCAACGCGCTGTTCGCCGCCACGGGTCACCGGATCCGGCACCTGCCCATCGATACGACGGCGAACAGCGCGTTGCACAGGGCCGGCGGGGCGGGC
>DAINBM010000349.1:0-3101 GCA_036732965.1 Caulobacteraceae bacterium
AGCGTCCCGCGACCCTGTTCGAACCCGTCCGTGTCAGTGATCGGACGGACGGCAAGATCGCCCATCTGGACGGGCTGAACCTGTCCCGGGCCTGGGCCTTCGGCAAGATCGCCTCGGTACTGACCGAGGACCACTCCGCCTACGAACCGCTCATGGACGCCCGCGCCCGGCACCTGGCCGCCGCCCTCGACCATGTGGCCGGGGACTATATGGGGGAGCACTGGCTGGCCAGCTTCGCCCTTCTGGCGCTGAGCGTGACGCCGTGAGCCCCGTCCTGACCCGCGCGGCCTGCGCGGCCCTGGACGAGCAGGATCCGCTGGCCTTCACCCGGGCGCGGTTCGTCCTGCCCCCGGGCGTGATCTATCTGGACGGCAATTCCCTGGGGGCCCTTCCGGTTCCGACCGCGGAGGCCCTGGCCCGGCAGACCACGAAGGCCTGGGGCGAGGGCCTGATCCGATCCTGGAACACCGCCGGATGGATCGATGCCCCGGCCCGGATCGGGGGTCGGATCGCCCGGCTGATCGGGGCAGCAGCCGACGAGGTGGTGGTGACCGACTCCACCTCCGTCAACCTGTTCAAGCTGGCCAGTGCCGCGGTGGCCCTCAGGCCGGGGCGTCGCGTGATCCTCTCCGAGTCCGGTAACTTCCCCACCGACCTCTACATGCTGCAGGGACTGTGCGAGCAGCTGGGCGGGGCCGTGGAGCTGAGATGCGTCCCCCGTGACCGGATCGCCGAGGCGCTCGACGACACCGTGGCGGTACTGGTGCTCACCCATGTGCACTACACCTCCGGCGAGATGTTCGACATGGGGGCGCTGACCGCCCGGGCCCATGCGGCGGGTGCGCTCACCCTGTGGGATCTCAGCCACTCCACCGGCGCGGTCCCCGTCGACCTCACCGGCACCGGGGCCGACCTGGCGGTGGGGTGCGGCTACAAGTATCTGAACGGAGGACCCGGCGCCCCGGCCTTCGCCTTTGTCGCCCGCCGGCATCAGGGGGCGCTGCGCCAGCCCCTGACCGGCTGGATGGGACATGCCGCACCCTTTGCCTTTGTCGACGATTATCAGCCGGCGGAGGGGATCGGTCGGGTCCTGTGCGGAACCCCGTCGGTTCTGGCCATGACGGCCCTGGACTGTGGCGTCAGTACCTTCGACGGGGTGGAGATGGCCGATGTGCGGGCCAAGTCCATGGCCCTGTCCGGCCTGTTCCTGGACCTGCTCGAGGCCCGGCTGCCCGGTGCCTTCGAGCTGGTCAGTCCACGGAACGCAGCCGACCGGGGCAGCCATGTGAGCCTCGCCCATCCGGACGGCTATCCGATCATGGCGGCCCTGATCGCGGCCGGGGTGATCGGCGATTTCCGCGCCCCCGATCGTCTGAGGTTCGGTTTCACGCCCCTCTATCTGTCGTATGCCGACATATTCGATGCCGTGGAGATCCTGGTGCGGATCATGCAGGCGGACAGCTGGCGGGATCCGCGCTTTGCCGTGCGCCAGGCCGTGACCTGAGCCCCCCATGACCCGGCGCCTGATCGACATCAGCCAGACCCTGCACCCCGGTCTGCCGGTCTGGCCCGGCGACACGGCCTTTTCCGCGGAACGCACCTGGGTGATGTCCGAGGACTGTCCGGTGAATGTCAGTCGACTGACCCTTTCCACCCACACCGGCGCCCATGCGGATGCGCCCCTGCATTACGACCCCCGGGGCGCGGACATGGCGGCGGTGGGGCTGGTGCCCTATCTGGGCCCCGCCCAGGTGATCGATGTCACAGCCTGTGGAGATCGCCGGATCCTGCCGCAGGATGTGGCCGGACGGCTCCGGGCGGACACGGTGCGGCTGATCCTGCGCACCTTCGGGCGGTTTCCCCATGACCGCTGGCCGCAGGCCTTCGCCACCCCCTCGCCGGAGCTGATCGAGACGCTCGCGGCCCAGGGCGGCGTGCTGATCGGCGTCGACGCGCCATCCCTGGACCCGGAGACCTCGAGGGATCTGCCGGCCCATCATGCGGTGGCCCGCCGGGGCCTGGCGATTCTCGAAGGTCTGGTGCTCGACGATGTGGCCGAAGGTCGCTACGAACTGATCGCCCTTCCCTTGAAGCTGGCCGGTGCGGACGCCAGTCCCGTGCGGGCGGTGTTGCGGACCCTGGACGGGGGGCAGGAGGACATCGGATGAAGCCGCTCTATGTACAGATCAAGTGCGAGCTGGGCCGGGCCTATGAGGTGGCGGACGCCCTGATCGACACGCTCGAGGAGACCTCGGAGGTCTATTCCACCAGCGGGGACTACGACCTGATGGCCAAGTTCTACCTGGCCGAGGAGCAGAGCATCGGCGAGTTCGTGAACTTCAAGCTGCACCGGGTCGCCGGGATCCGCGACACCCACAGCATCCTCGCCTTCCGCCTGTTCGGTGCGTCCGAGCGGGTCACCCTCGACGAGGGACGGCGGTAGAAGGCCCGCGCTACCCGACCTTCCCCGCCGCGCGCGCCAGCCGGTCATTGACCGCTTCCCCCAGCCCCTCATCGGGGATCGGGGCGACGGCAATGGCCACGGGACCCAGCCGGTCGGCGGTGCGCAGCAGGCGGAACAGCCGCTGCGCCGCCTCCCGCACGTCACCGGTCTCGCTCAGGCTGAAGCGGTCGGGGGCGGTTTCGGATCCGGTGCCGAAGCTCAGATAGACCTCGCCCGGGCGCGCGTCGCTGGCGTTGATGCGCACCGGCGCGTCCGGCGCGTAGTGGGTCACCAGTCGGCCCGGCGTGCGGCGGGCATCCGCTCCGGCATCCGTCAGGGGACCGATCAGGGCCTCGATCCGCGCCCGCTCCAGACCCCCGGCGCGCAGCCACTGGGCCGGGCCGTCCAGCAGGCCGATGACGGTGGACTCCACCCCGACTGCGCAGGCGCCGCCCTCCAGCGACACGGCCGCGGCCCCGCCGGTTTCGGCGACCGCATCGGCCAGGCTGGTGGGGCTCGGGCGGCCGGAGCGGTTGGCGGACGGGGCTGCCACCGCCCCGCCGAAGGCCTGCAGCACGGCGCGGATCACCGGATGGGCCGGGACCCGCACGGCCACGGTGTCGAGCCCCGCACGCGCCAGATCGCAGACCGCCCCGCC
>DAINBM010000350.1:0-3071 GCA_036732965.1 Caulobacteraceae bacterium
AACCTGCCCCTGTCGCTGCTCGCTCTGTTCATGATCCTCGTGAAGATGCCGGCCCTGACCCGTCGGACGCCGGGTCGGGTGGACTGGCTGGGGGCGGCCCTGATCCTGGTCACCTTCATCCCGTTCCTGCTGGCGCTGAGCTGGGGCGGACGGGACTATGGCTGGGCCTCGCCGCGGATTCTCGGGCTCCTTGCCCTGTCGGCGGTCGGCCTGGCGGGATTCCTTGTCGTGGAGGCCCGGGCCAGCCATCCGATCCTGCCGCTGGGTCTTTTCCGCAACCCGACCTTCACCCGCGCCAACTTCGCCCTGCTGATCGTCTCGGTGGCCTTCATGGGGGTGGTCTCGTTCCTGCCCCTGTACATGCAGCTGGGGCTGGGGGCCTCCCCTTCGGCCAGCGGCATGTCCATGCTGCCGCTGATGCTGGGGCTGATCCTCGCCTCGACGGTGTCCGGTCAGGTCGTCACCCGGACCGGCGCGTTCAAGCCGGTGCTGATCACCGGGGTCTGCATCCTGTTCGCCGGCTTCTTCCTGCTGCTGCAGACCCGGGCGGGCACACCCCTGTGGGATGTGAGCTGGCGGGTCTTCATCATGGGCATCGGCCTTGGACCGACCCAGAGCCTGTTCAACGTGGCGATCCAGAACACGGTGGAGCCCCACGAGATCGGCGTCGTGACCGCGAGTTCCCAGTTCTTCCGGCAGATCGGCTCGACCATGGGGGTGGCCATCTTCGGCACCCTGCTGACCGGTGGCCTGGCGGCCGTCCGGGTCCCCGGCGGTCGGGGGCTGACCCTGGCGGAGCTGGAGGGGCTGGCGGCCGTGCGTACGGCATCGTCCGGCACGGGTGCGGCGGACCCGACCGTGCAACTGGTGCTGTCAGCGGCCATGCACGGCCTGTTCGCCGCCGGCCTCGGGATTGTCGGACTGGCACTGGCCCTCACCCTCACCATTCCGGCGGCCCGGCTGAAGGGCCGCGGCCCCCAGGCCCTGGAGGCGGAGGGCTGATCTGCCCCGGAACCCCGCGATCTCGGGTGCCCGCAGGGAGGCTGGTGCCCGGCTCCGTTCCACGGCAAGCTGACACCGAGCCGACGCAACAGATGTCGCGAGGGAGCCGCCGCCATGACCCAGTCCAGCATCGCCCGCGAGGATTTCCAGTGCGTTCTGTACCGCACCGCGGACGGGGTCGCGACCGTCACCCTCAACCGTCCGGAGCGGCGCAACGCCCTGAACCGCCGAGCCTATGACGAGCTTGAGGCCGCCTTCCGCCATGCGGCCCTCGATCCCGAGGCCCGCTGCGTGGTGGTCACCGGTTCCGATCCGGCCTTCTGCTCCGGCGAGGACGTGAAGGAGATGATGACCGGCGAAACGCCCGTCACGCCGAGACCGACGCCGGTGGACGACCGCGCGACCCCCGCGGCCATGGCGGTGATCGACTGCCCCAAGCCGGTGATCGCCGCGGTGAATGGCTCGGCGGTGGGCTGGGGCATGGAACTCGCCCTCTATGCCGACATCCGCATCGCCTCGGAAAAGGCGGTGTTCGCCGAGCTGTTCGTCAAGCGCGGCCTGATCTGCGACGTGGGCGGCTTCTGGAAGCTGCCGGGGCTGGTGGGCTCGGCCAAGGCGGCGGAACTGCTGTTCACCGGCGACGCCATCGATGCGGCCGAGGCCCTGCGGATCGGCCTGGTCAGCTATGTCGTGCCGCACGCGGACCTGATGCCGAGGGCGCTGGATCTGGCCGGGCGGATCGCCGCCAATCCACCCCTGGCGCTGGCGTCCCTCAAGGACGGCCTGCGGCGGGTCACCTTCGGCGATCCGCACGAGGTGGGAGCCTGGGCCATCACCAATATCCATCGCCTGTTCGCGACGGAGGACCACCGGGAGGGCGTGCGCAGCTTCCTGGAAAAACGCCCGCCGGTGTTCCACGGGCGCTGAACCATCGGGCAGAACGCCTGCCGGGCACTTTCCGTAAACGAATTATTTTGACCGGGGGCGATGTCCGTGGAAAGACCCCCTTCGCCGCGCCGGAACCGGAGTTTGCGTTGCCTCTCGAGCCACCGATCACAGACCCGCCCAGGACCGTCGAACGCAGGGTTCAGTTCGCCGCCCTGCCGTGGCGCGCGGGCGATGGGGACCGGGTCGAGGTCATGCTGATGACGTCCCGTGAGACCCGTCGGTGGGTCATCGCCAAGGGCTGGCCGATCAAGGGCCTGGCCCCCAACATGACCGCCAGCCGGGAGGCCTATGAGGAGGCAGGCGTCGAGGGCTATGTCTCCATGGCCCCGCTGGGCCGCTACGACTACGACAAGAAGAAGCCCGGCGGGCGGTTGCAGGCCGTGGAGGTCGAGGTCTACCCCCTGCAGGTCACGGTCCAGCACGCGGACTGGCCGGAGCAGTTCCAGCGGGAGAAGCTGTGGCTGTCCCCGCAGGACGCCGCGGCCCGGGTGGACGAGCCCGGCCTGAAGGCCCTGCTCGCCGCCTTCCGCCCCCTCTAGCGGGTGATCTGACCGGCCAGGAACCTGGCGATGGCCGGACCATAGGGCGGCCGCATCTGCACCAGCGGGCCGATGTCCTTCGGGATCTGGCTGTAGATCGCCTTCCTGTGGCTGAACTCCCGGAAGCCGTCGATGCCGTGATAGCTGCCCATGCCCGCCGGTCCGACCCCGCCGAAGGGCAGGTCCTCCTGCGCCACGTGGAAGATCACGTCGTTGACCGTCACGCCACCCGCCGTGGTGGATCGCAGCACCGTCTCCCGCTCCGCCGCGTCCGAGCCGAAATAGTAGAGCCCCAGCGGCCGGTCATGGGCGTTCACATAGTCGATGGCCTCGCTCACCGCCTTGTAGGTCTTCACCGGCAGAACGGGACCGAAGATCTCCTCCTGCATCACCGTCATGTCGTCGGTGGGGTTGATAATCAGGGTCGGCGCGATCTTGCGGTGCTCCTGCTGGGACAGGTCCTCGCCGTCCGGCTTCATCTCGATGACCCGGGCGCCCTTGGCCCGGGCATCGGACACATAGGCGCTGATCCGGTCATAATGCCGCTGGGCCACGATGGCGGTATAGTCGGGATTGTCCTTG
>DAINBM010000351.1:0-3068 GCA_036732965.1 Caulobacteraceae bacterium
GTTTCAGATCCGGGAAATTGTTCCAATAATCATCGTGTTTTCGCAAATGAAATCAGATGTTCAGGCGTGAGACGTCTGATGGGAGGACAGCATTTCAATCAAAAATGACAATAATATGGTTTCTTCCGCATCAATGTCTCGATCTTGTCAGACCGACTAACGCCGGGCCCGGAGCGCCTGGGCGATGGTCCCGTCGTCGAGCCAGTCCAGCTCCCCGCCGACGGGGACGCCGCGGGCCAGGCTGGTCACCGGGGCCCCGTGGCTGGCCAGACGCTCGCTGACATAGTGGGCCGTGGTCAGGCCGTCGACGGTGGCGGGCAGCCCCAGGATCACCTCGCGGACCCCGCCATCCGCCACCCGGCGGATCAGGGCGTCGATGCGCAAGGCGTCCGGTCCGACCCCGTCGAGAGCCGACAGCAGCCCGCCCAGCACGTGGTAGCGGCCGCGATAGACCCCGCTGCGCTCCATGGCCCAGAGGCTTCCCACCTCTTCCACCACCATCAAGAGGCCCGCGTCACGCCCGGGGTCGGCACAGACCGTGCAGGGATCGCAGCTGTCCAGGGCCCCGCACACCGTGCAGGGCGCCACCCGGTCTGCCGCGGCGGCCAGGGCCTCGGCGAGGGGCCGCAGCAGCTGGTCCTTGCGCTTCAGCAGCAACAGCGCCGCACGGCGACCGGACCTCGGCCCCAGCCCGGGCAGCCGGGACAGGAGCTGGATCAGCCGTTCGATCTCGGGCCCGGCAGATGACGCCACGGGATCTCCTTGTCTGTGGGCTTCGAGGCCCGAGGGCTCAGGGCTTCAGGCCCGGAAAGCCCGGCAGGTTGGCCAGGGGGCCGGCGGCGTCGCGCATCAGTTCGGCCTGCAGCAGGTCCAGCCGGGCCTTGGCCTCGGCATGGGCGGCGCGGACCAGGTCCTGGACGGTCTCGGCATCCCCGTCGCTCAGCAGGCTGGGGGAGATGGTGACGTCCGTCAGATCGCCGCCGCCGGACAGGGTGACCGTCACCAGACCGGACCCGGCCTGACCGGTGACGGAGCTGGCGGCCAGCCGGTCCTGAGCCTGTTTCAGCTTGGCCTGCAGGGCACCCGCCTGCTTCATCATCGCGCCGATGTCCTTCATGGGGCGTCTCCCGGGTTGTCGTCATCATCATCGTCGGCCCCGCCGTCGGGGGCCACGGTGGCCGGGGCAGGCGTCCGCTTGCGATAGGCCACGATCTCCGCACCGGGAAAGGCCTCGAGCACCGCCTTGACGAACGGCTCCTCCTCCAGCTGGGCCCGTTCGGCCCGCTCCTCCCGGCGTTCCCGTTCATAGGCGGTTTCGGTGCCGCCGCCGCGGATCTCCGCCATCCAGCGGTCCCCGGTCCATTCCCGCAGCCGGGAGGTGAGGCGCTGGGTCAGGGTGGGCGGCGCGCCGGGGGCGGGTTCGAAGGTGATCAGGCCGGGCTTGAAGTCCACCAGCCGGACGAACCGCTCCACATCGAGCTTCAGGGTGATGTCGCGCTTCTCGTCGATGAGCTGGACCACGTCCTGGAAGGTGGTGATCAGGGCCCGGGCCGTCGGTTGCGGCACGGGGGCCAGGGAGCCGGACCGCCCGCCGCCCGCCGAGGCCCGCGCGCCACCGCCACCGCCGCCCGAAGGTGCGCCGCTGCCACCAGCGTTCACGCCCTCGCCGGACGAGAGGCGCTTCAGGGCCTCCTCCGGTCCGGGCAGCTCGGCGGCGTAGGTGACGCGGATCAGGGCCATCTCGGCGGCGGCCATGGGATCCGGCGCGCGGCGGATCTCGTCATTGGCCTTGAGCAACATCTGCCACATGCGGGACAGGATCCCCGCCGAGGCCTCCGCGCCCACGGCGGCCAGACGCCCGGCCTGATCGCTGGGCAGGGCGAGGGCCGCGGGGCCCAGCGTCTTGGCCACGGCGGCCGCATGGGTGTGCTCCAGCAGGTCGCCGATCACCACCACCGGGTCGGCCCCGAAGCCGTAGAGCTGGCGGAAGCGGGTCAGGGCGTCGGCGGTGTCGCCCTTCATCACGGCCTCGAACAGGGCGATGGTGGCGGCCCGGTCGGCGAGGCCCAGCATGTCGCGCACCACGGACGCGGGGGTGATCTGGCCCCGGTCGCTCTGCACGATGGCCTGGTCCAGCAGGGACAGGGCATCGCGCACCGAGCCCTCCGCCGCGCGGGAGATCAGGGCCAGGCCCTCCTCCTCCACCAGCGCCGCTTCCCTGGCGCAGATCCCCTGCAGGTGGGCCTTCAGCACGTCCGGCTCCACCCGCCTCAGGTCGAAGCGCTGGCAGCGGGACAGGATGGTCACCGGCACCTTGCGGATCTCGGTGGTGGCGAAGATGAACTTCACGTGCGGCGGCGGCTCTTCCAGCGTCTTCAGCAGGGCGTTGAAGGAGGCCGTCGACAGCATGTGCACTTCGTCGATGACATAGACCTTGTAGCGGGCCTCGACGGGGGCGTAGCGGGCACCGTCGAGCAGCTCCCGCATCTCGTCCACCTTGGTGCGGCTGGCGGCGTCCAGCTCCAGCACGTCCATGTGCCGGCCCTCGATGATGGCCCGGCAGTGTCGGCCGTCCACACTCAGGTCGACGGAGGGGCGATGGATGGTGTCGCTCTCGAAGTTCAGGGCCCGGGCCAGCAGGCGGGCGGTGGTGGTCTTGCCCACCCCGCGGACGCCGGTGAGCATGAAGGCATGGGCGATCCGGCCTGCGGCAAAGGCATGGGTCAGGGTGCGGACCATGGCCTCCTGGCCGATCAGGTCCTCGAACCGACGGGGGCGATACTTGCGCGCCAACACCTGATAGGCAGCCGGGCTCTCGGCCGCTTCCGGGGGAACGGGGGCAGTGTCGGCGGGGCCGCCGAACATGTCGGTGGTGGCGTCGTCGCGGTCCGGCACCCCGTCGTCGGGCGCATCGGTCTCGTCCTGCCAGGGAGGGTGGTCGGCCATTGCCCCGCCATTGCTGCGCCGACGCCGGAATGCCGGGGCGCGGGCGCTCGAAGACCGAAAGGATCAGGTGGAGACTGGACGCCGACCCGCAGCGAAACTCGTTACGGCTGCTTCCTTCCGGA
>DAINBM010000352.1:0-3061 GCA_036732965.1 Caulobacteraceae bacterium
CCCGGCGATCCCGAACCCGGCCAGGACGCCGATCAGCACGCCCAGCGCCGGGAGGGTCCTGGACAACAGACCGGCGACCACCGCCACGACCACAATGACGATCACCACGGCCACATAGGCCCCCGCCACGGTGAACATGACCATCAGGCTGAGCAGGAACTGGCGCAGCTCGTCGGCTCCGATCCGCAGATAGCCGAAGGCCTTGTCCTCCGGACGCAGGATGATGCGGTTCATGGCCGTCTGGATCACCGCGCTGGCGAGCGCACCGAGCGGCACGATCAGCAGGAAGAACGGGGCCAGCTGGGCCAGCAGGGTCATCATGACCTGCGGATCGGGTGTCGCCTCCGGATTGTGCGAGGCGGCCACCAGATCCGCCATGGGCTTGCCGACCAGGGCGACCATGGCCCCGACGACGGCAAACACCGCCACACCCTGGAACAGGGCCCAAAGCGCCACGGCACCCGGGTTCTCCCGCACCACTCGAAATCCGGTCATGGCCATATGTGACGCGGAAAAACGGCTCATGGTCTCAACTCCCCAGCCCCCGCTCCGGCACGCCCCCGCCACCGGCTTGCGACGGGTTGAAGCCTTGCACGGAAGGGCCGGATCGTGAAGATGGCGTTTCGTCCCAGCACCCCGTCCCAGTCCCCCCGTCCCAGTCCCCCCGTCCCAGTCCCCCCGTCCCCGCAAACCGTCCCGCCGCCTCCGGAAGTCCCCGTCCCGATGTCCGAACCGACCTGGCAGGTCGCCGCCCTCTATCGCTTCGCCCCGTTCGGCGCGCAGGCGGCGGCCTTCCGCGCCCCGCTGCAGGCCCTGTGCGAGGCCCGGGGCGTGATCGGCACCCTGCTGCTGGCCCCGGAGGGCATCAACGGCACCATCGCCGGCCAGGGGGACGCGCTGGAGGCGGTGCTGGACCACATCCGCACCCTGCCCGGGTGCCAGACCCTCTCCCTGAAGCGCTCCACCGCCGATGCCGCCCCCTTCTACCGGATGAAGGTGCGGCTGAAGCGGGAGATCGTCACCCTGGGCCAGCCCGACCTCGACCCCGTGAGCGGGGCGGGGCGCTATGTGGCACCGCAGGACTGGAATGACCTGATCGCCGATCCGCAGACGGTGGTGATCGACACCCGCAATGCCTATGAGGTGGCCGTGGGCAGCTTTGCCGGGGCCATCGATCCGCAGACGGACAGCTTCCGCGCCTTTCCCGACTGGTTCCGGGCGGCGCGGGCGCGGCTGGCGCCGGAGGGGCGGCCGGTGAAGGTCGCCATGTTCTGCACCGGCGGCATCCGCTGCGAGAAGGCCACCGCCTTCCTCCGGGCCGAGGGGGTGGAGGACGTCTATCACCTGGAGGGCGGCATCCTGCGCTATCTCGAGGAGGTGCCGGAGGCGCAGAGCCTGTGGCGCGGGGAGTGCTTCGTGTTCGACGAGCGGGTGGCGGTGGGCCACGGCCTCGCGCCGGGCACCCACACCCTCTGCCGCGGCTGCCGCCGTCCGGTGAGCCCCGAGGACCGGACCCACCCGGCCTATCAGGAGGGCATCGCCTGCGCCGCCTGTGCCGACACGCGGGACGACCGCCGCCGGGCAGGCTCCGCCGAGCGCCACCGCCAGGTGGCGCTGGCCGCCGCCCGGGGCGAGGGACATGTGGGGGTGGTGCCGGGCGGGCGGGCACCGCGACGGACCTGATGGCCTGTCCCGGACCCCGCCGAATCGGCCGGACCGGTTAGCGCGCGAACTTCTGGAACTTGATCCGCCGGGGGATGAGGCTGTCGGCGCCCAGGCGGCGCTTCTTGTCCTCTTCATAGGCCTCGAAGTTGCCCTCGAACCATTCCACGTGGCTGTCGCCCTCGAAGGCCAGGATGTGGGTGGCCAGACGGTCCAGGAACCAGCGGTCGTGGCTGATGACCACGGCGCAGCCCGCGAATTCCTCAAGCGCCTCTTCCAGGGCCTGCAGGGTCTCGATGTCGAGGTCGTTGGTGGGTTCGTCCAGCAGGATCAGGTTGCCGCCCGAGGCCAGGGTCTTGGCCAGGTGCACGCGGTTGCGCTCCCCCCCGGACAGGAGGCCGACCTTCTTCTGCTGGTCCTGGCCCTTGAAGTTGAAGGCCCCCACATAGGCGCGGCTGGCGATTTCCCGGGTGCCGACCTTCATGATGTCGAGGCCGCCGGAGATCTCCTGCCAGACATTGTTGTCGGGGTTCAGGCTGTCGCGGCTCTGGTCCACATAGGCGAGCTTCACCGTCTCGCCGACGCGGATGGTGCCGGCATCGGGCTGTTCCTGGCCGGTGATCAGGCGGAACAGGGTGGACTTGCCCGCACCGTTGGGGCCGATCACCCCGACAATGCCGTTGGGGGGCAGCTTGAAGGTCAGGTCCTTGAACAGGACCCGGTCGCCATATTCCTTCTCCAGCCCGTTGGTCTCCAGCACCAGATTGCCGAGCCGCGGGCCCGGGGGGATCTGGATCTGGGCGAAGGTCTGGGCGAGGCGGGAATTCTCCTGGGCGGCGACCATCTCCTCGTAGCTGGCCAGACGGGCCTTGGACTTGGCCTGGCGGGCCTTGGGACTGGAGCGCACCCATTCCAGTTCCCGGGTCATGGCCCGCTGGCGGGCTTCACTCTCGGACTGCTCCTGGATGATGCGCTTGGTCTTCTGCTCCAGCCAGCCGGAATAGTTGCCCTCGTAGGGGATGCCCTTGCCGCGGTCGAGTTCCAGGGTCCACTTGGTGACCTGATCGAGGAAGTAGCGGTCGTGGGTGACGAGGATCACGCAGCCCGGGAACTGTTCCAGGTGGTGCTGCAGCCAGGCCACGCTCTCGGCGTCCAGGTGGTTGGTGGGTTCGTCCAGCAGCAGCATGTCCGGCTTGGACAGCAGCAGGCGGGCCAGGGCGATGCGGCGCTTCTCCCCCCCGGACAGCTTGCTGATGTCGGCGTCGTTGGGCGGGCAGCGCAGGGCGTCGATGGCCATCTCGATCTTGGAATCGATGTCCCACAGGTCCTTGGCGTCGATGATCTCCTGGAGCTTGTTCATCTCCTCCATGAGTTCGTCGGTGTAGTTCTCGCCCAGCTC
>DAINBM010000353.1:0-3058 GCA_036732965.1 Caulobacteraceae bacterium
TCGTACATGAAATAGATTCCGACGCTGCGCTTGGCGCCGGCATCGAGGGTGGCGAAGATCCCCGGGCTGCCGTCGGTGGGCATCTTGCGCACCATCTGGAAGCCCGCATCGCGGAGCAGGCCCATGGTGAACTCGCAGCTCTCGTCCACCCGCCACTTTTCCGCGGCGATGCCGGGGTGGCGGATCCATTCCTGAAGCCGGGCGACGCTCTCCGCCTTGCCGGCCTCGGCGGCCTTGCGGATGGCGGTGACGTCGATCCGTCGCGCCGCGGCGTCCGCGGTTTCCGGAAGCATCAGTCCCGCACCGACCACGGCTGCGGAGGCCAGCAGGCTGCGCCGGTCGAAATCGGAAGTCTTCATGATCGTCCCCCTTGTGTTTTGCACAGCATAACACTCCGCCGCGCGCGGCCTGTCCAGCCGCATCGCCGCCGGGGGATCAGGGGGCTTCAGCGTGGGGTGACGGGTTCCGCGTCACGGGCGGCGGGCGCGTTCCGGCACGCTGACGCGCCGGGCCGGCGAACCGGCCCGGTCCTTGAGGTGATCAGGCCGACACGTCCAGAACCAGACCGGTGCCCGGGGCAGGGCTCGCCACCGGGGCCGCCGCGGCGACGCTGCCGTCATTGTCGCCATCGGAATCCGTGGGCGAGGGGTTCTGGGCGGTGACCCGGGCGGCCTGCTGGGCCTGCTGGGCCTGGGCTGCCTGCTGCAGTTGCGCGGTATAGGTCGGGTATGCGGTTGACGAAATCTGCATGAGGCAACCTTCTGGTTTGAGCCGTGTCCCCTTCCGGGCGCGGAGGGCATCTTGCGCCCATCACGCTTAACAACCCTTCCCATGGAGGTACGATTTCCCCGGTTTTTTGCGGTCATGTGCCTGCCCGGGGGCGCAGGGGTCTTCGCCCCCTGACGGGGCCTCCGGATTGCGTTCCGCCGCCATCTGGTGAAGGAAGAGGTCATGACCTCCGCCCAGACCCTTGCGTCCCGCCTTGATGCCCTGCCCGGAGGATGGCCGGTCTGGCGGCTCATCGTGCTGGTCTCCCTGGGCGGGTGCTTCGAGTTCTACGACCTGATGATGACCGCCTATATCTCGCCCGGACTGGTCCAGGCGGGCGTGTTCCACACGGGCAAGGCCGGACTGTTCGGGCAGAGCGATCAGGCCATGTTCGCCGCGGCGACCTTCACCGGGCTGTTCATCGGGACCTTGGCCTTCTCCCGTCTGGCGGACCGGTTCGGCCGACGCAGCGTCTTCACCGCCTCTCTGATCTGGTACGCCCTGGCGACGCTGGCCATGGCGTGCAGTTCCACCGCGCTCGAGCTGCATGTCTGGCGCCTGGTGTCCGGCATCGGCATCGGGGTCGAGCTGGTGACCATCGACGCCTATGTGTCCGAGATCGCGCCGGCCAGGCTCCGGGGGCGGGCCTTTGCCCTCAACCAGGCCATCCAGTTCACGGCGGTGCCGCTGGTCGCGCTCGCCTGCTGGATCCTGCTGCCGCTGAGCCCGCTGGGGATCGCGGGCTGGCGTTGGGTGATGCTGCTGGGGGTCAGCGGGGCCGTGGCCGTGTGGTTCATCCGCGCCCGGCTCCCGGAATCGCCCCGCTGGCTGGAGCGTCAGGGCCACCGGGCGGACGCGGAGCGGATCGTGGCGGCGCTGGAGGCGGCCAGTGGCGCTTACAGTGGCGCTTCCGGCGCGATGGTGAGCAGCGAGCAAACCCCGGTCGGAGCGGATCCGGGTGCGCCCGCGCCGGAGGCGGCGTCCGGGCTGAGGGAGGCCTTCACGCCCCGCTACCGGCGCCGCACGGTGATGCTGGTGATCTTCAACATCGCCCAGGCCATCGGCTTCTACGGGTTCGGCAACTGGGCCCCCTCCCTGATTGCCGCCCAGGGCCATTCGGTCACCCACAGCCTCGGCTATGCCTTCACCATCGCGGCCGCCTATCCCCTCGGGCCGCTCCTGTGTCTGGCCATCGCCGACCGGCTGGAGCGCAAGACCCAGATCATGCTGGCGGCCCTGTGCACGGCCACCCTCGGGCTGATCTTTTCCACCCAGTCGGCCCCGCTGGCCCTGATCGCCCTGGGCGTCGGGGTCACCCTGTCCAACAATCTCCTGTCCTATGCCTATCACGCCTATCAGGCGGAGCTCTATCCGACCCGGATGCGCGCCGCGGCCGTGGGCTTCGTCTATGCCTGGAGCCGACTGGCCACGGTGTTCTCGAGCTTCATCATCGCCGGGCTTCTCGCGGGTTTCGGAACGGTCGGGGTGTTCGGCTTCATCGCCGCCGCCATGGCGGTGGTGGTGCTGTCGGTGGGTCTGCTGGGTCCCCGGGTGTCGGGCCGGAGCCTGGAGGCCCTGTCCGACTAGCGGCGCGGGCCGCCCGGGCGTCTGCCGATCCGTCCCCGTGTCCCCGCCATGGGCACGGTGGGGCCCATGGGCCATGGCGAGCGGGCACTCGATCCGTTAACCTTGAGGTTTAGGGATCCCCGGGGGGCAGGCTGCCATGATGTTTCATCCGTCGACGCGCAGAGGCGTGATGGCGTTCAGTGCGGCCGCCTCCGTCCTGGCCCCGGCGGGGGCAGGCAGGGCCGCGACGCCCGCAGATGCGCAAGCACTGCGGATCAACGGCGAGCGGCTTCGCCTCACTCTGGAAGGTCTGAGCCTCCATGGCCGGCGTCTGGCGCGCGGGTTCGAGGACGGCGTCAGCCGCTATGCCTATTCCGACGCCGATATTGCCGGCCGGGCCTTCGTCATGAAGCTGATCCGCCAGACGGGCTGCGAGCCGACCATCGACGCTGCCGGCAACATCCTGGCCACCCGGCGGGGCTCGGTGCCGGGGCTGAAGCCCATTCTCATCGGCTCGCATGTGGATTCCGTCCCCGGCGGCGGGAATTTTGACGGGGCTCTGGGATCCATGGCGGCCATCGAGATCCTGCAGACCCTGGAGGACACCCGCACCCTGCTGCGCCATCCCCTTCAGGTCGCTCTCTGGTCGAACGAGGAGGGGGGAACCATCGGCAGCGGTCTGGTCACCGGGGCCACGCCCCCTGAGGCCCTCTCCCAGACCGTG
>DAINBM010000354.1:0-3047 GCA_036732965.1 Caulobacteraceae bacterium
CCCTCGAGCGCGGTGCCGTGCTGACCCCCCGCTTCGACGCCGCCGGTCTGATCTGCGCGGTGACCACCCACGCGGATACGGGAGAGGTGCTGATGGTCGCCTGGATGAACGCCGAGGCCCTGCGCCTGACCCTCGAGACGGGCGCCGCCCATTACTGGAGCCGCTCCCGCCGCAGCCTCTGGAAGAAGGGCGAGACCTCCGGCCAGATCCAGTCGGTGGTGGAGGTGCGCGTGGACTGCGACCAGGACGCGGTGCTGGTGAAGGTCCGGCCGCAGGGGGACGGCGGGGCCTGCCATGTGGGGTTCCGCTCCTGCTTCTACCGGGTGGTGGAGAACGGTGCCCTGGTGGAGCGGCCTTGACCCACCCGTCCGATCCCGATGTCGAGGACGACGATCTGGCCGAACCGGGCGGCGGGGGGGAGGTCGTGTCGGTCACCCTCGATGACCGGTCCGACGGGGTGCGTCTGGACCGGGCCCTGGCCGAGGCCGCGCCCCAGCTGTCCCGGGCCCGCATCCAGGCCCTGATCGTCGCCGGGGCCGTGCGCCGGGCGGACGGGACCGCAGTCCTGCGGGGCTCGGACCGGACAGCGGCCGGGGAGGTCTACGAGATCCTGGTCCCGGCGGCGGTCGCCGCGGAACCGCAACCCCAGGCCCTGGCCCTGAGCGTACTGTTCGAGGACGCCCACCTGATTGTGCTGGACAAGCCGGCCGGCATGGCCGCCCACCCGGCCCCCGGAACGCCGGACGGGACCCTGGTCAACGCCTTGCTGCACCACTGTGGCGACAGCCTGTCCGGCATCGGCGGCGTGGCGCGGCCGGGGATCGTCCACAGGCTGGACAAGGACACCTCCGGGGTCATGGTGGCAGCCAAGACCGATGCCGCGCACCAGGGCCTGTCCCGGCTGTTCGCCGCCCATGACATCGACCGGGTCTATCTGGCCCTGACCCGCGGGGTCCCCCAGCCGGCCTCCGGCACGGTGGCCACCCGGATCGGTCGCAGCCCCTCGGATCGCAAGAAGATGGCCGTGCTCCGCGCCGGCGGGCGGGAGGCGGTGACCCACTATGCAGTGGAGCGGACCTTTGCCTCCGGCGGCGCGGCCCGGGTGCGCTGCACCCTGGAGACCGGCCGCACCCACCAGATCCGCGTGCACATGTCGCACAAGGGCGCGCCGGTCCTGGGAGATGCGGTCTATGGGGCTTCGCCCCCCACGGCGCGGGTCCGGGCGGCCATCGCCGCCTCCGTCCTTGCCCGCCAGGCCCTGCACGCGGCGGTCCTGGGCTTTGTCCACCCGGTGACGGGGGCGCGGCTGCGCTTCGAGACGCCGCTGCCCCCGGACATGGCGGCCCTGACCGCGGCGCTGGAGGCGGAGTGACATCTCCCCCCCGGTCACGCGGCGGGCCGCCCGCAATCTCCCACCCCGGCACTCGGAAATAATTCGCGGACTTTTCACGCAAAGGCCTTAATCCGGGTGCAACCTTCCCCACATACCGCACGTAAAGATGTGTAGGGCATGCCTGTCAGGGGTGCCGCGCTCCCACCGACCCCCCACGCCCGTCCGGTTCGCCGGCGGATGATCCGGCCGGGCGACGCCGCCAGTTTCGACAGGTCGAGAACGACAGGCATACCCACGACACGGACGGATCCGGGGGTCCCGCCACAGGCGGGAGACGGGTCCAAGGGGATCTGAACGAATGGCTACGAACGCTCTGGTCGTGATGTCTCCCGAGGGGGGACTGTCCCGCTACCTCACGGAAATCCGCAAGTTTCCGATGCTGACCAAGGACGAGGAGTTCATGCTGGCCAAGAGCTGGCGCGAGCACCAGGACACCGAGGCCGCGCATCGTCTCGTCACCTCGCACCTGCGCCTCGTGGCCAAGATCGCCATGGGCTATCGCGGCTATGGCCTGCCCATCGGCGAGGTGATCTCCGAGGGCAATGTGGGCCTGATGCAGGCGGTGAAGAAGTTCGAGCCGGACAAGGGCTTCCGCCTCGCCACCTACGCCATGTGGTGGATCCGCGCCTCCATCCAGGAATACATCCTGCGCAGCTGGAGCCTCGTTAAGATGGGCACCACGGCGGCGCAGAAGAAGCTGTTCTTCAACCTGCGCAAGGCCAAGAGCGAGATCAGCGCCTTCGAGGACGGCGACCTGCACCACGAACACGTGGACTACATCGCCACCAAGCTGGGCGTCACCAATGACGAGGTGATCTCCATGAACCGGCGCCTGTCCGGACCGGACAGCTCGCTCAACGCCCCCATGCGGGTGGATGGCGAGAGCGAGTGGCAGGACTGGCTGGCGGACGACACGGCGGAGAGCCAGGAGACCACGGTCGCCAACTCCGAGGAATATGCGGTGCGCATGGATCTCATGGGCGAGGCCATGAAGGCCCTCACCGACCGGGAGCGGCACATCCTCACGGAGCGGCGGCTGAAGGACAATCCGACCACCCTCGAGGATCTGGCCAGCGAGTACGGCGTCAGCCGCGAGCGGGTGCGCCAGATCGAGGTCCGCGCCTTCGAGAAGCTGCAGAAGGGCATGCTGACCCAGGCCAAGGCCCGGAACCTCCTGAACAGCTGACGCTCGGGGCCCGCCGGACCGGCGTCGTCAACAGATTGTTAAGCCGGTCAAATCGATGCTCCGCCCAGATCGGGTCCGCAGACCGCGCGACCCGCGTCGGGTGCTCTTCCGGCGCGGCGCAAATCGGGTCACGGTCGCCTTTCCGCATCCTGCCGTCCGCAGCCCGTGAAACGAGACCATGATCGAAGCCTCCACCGCGCCGCTGGGCCCTGCCCCCCATGTCCTCGACACCGAGGCGGCACCGCCCCTGACCGCCGCGCCGCCGGTCCTGCAGGTGACCGACCTCGCCGCCCATCTGGCCGCGCGCCTGTGTCATGACTTCATCAGCCCGGCCAGCGCCATCATGTCCGGCGTGGACCTGCTGGGGGACCCCACCGCCCAGGACATGCGCGACGACGCCCTCAACCTGATCAGCGCCAGCGCCCGCAAGCTGGGGGACATGCTGGCCTTCGCCCGGGTGGCCTTCGG
>DAINBM010000355.1:0-3045 GCA_036732965.1 Caulobacteraceae bacterium
GTGGTGAATTCCAGCCAGGGGGGCGGGACCAAGGACACATGGGTGCTGGATGACTGAATCTGGGAGGTCGCGCCATGCTGTCCCGCACCGCTGACAATCTCTACTGGACCGCGCGCTATGTGGAGCGGGCCGACTTCCTCGCGCGCGTCATCGATGCCGCCCACCGCCTGGAAGCCCTGCCGGCCAGCCTGACCGGGGCCAGCACCGAGTGGGAAAGCGCCATTGCCACATCCGGAGCGGCGCCCGGCTTCTACGAGCGCTACGGCGACGCCAACGAGCGCACGGTCTGTGACTATCTGGTGTTCAACGCCGACAATCCCTCCTCGATCCGGTCCTGCATCAATACCGCGCGCTCGAATGTCCGGGCGGTCCGGACCGCTTTGACCAGCGAGACCTGGGAGGCGCTGAACACCGCCTGGAACGAACTGAATTCCGTGGATCCCAACATGTCGCCGGAGGAACTCAGCCGCTTCCTCGAGTGGGTCAAGGGTGTGGCACTGGTGTTTGACGGCTCGGCCCGCCGCACGATGCTGCGCAACGACGCCTACTGGTTCCTGCGTCTCGGGGGGGCGATGGAACGGGCGGACAACACCGCGCGCATTATCGACGTGAAGTACCACCTCCTGCTGCCCGCCACCGAGATCGTCGGCGGTGGTCTGGACTATTTCCAGTGGACCACCATCCTGCGGGAGGTGTCGGCCCTGACGGCCTATCGCTGGGTCTACAAGGACAACCTGAAGCCCTGGCTGGTCGCAGACCTGCTGATCCTGAACCGGCAGATGCCGCGGTCCATGTCCAGCTGCTATGATGTGATCAGTCGCCATCTCGATCTGCTGGGGGATCTCTATGGCCGGCGGGGACCGTCCCAGAAGCTGGCGCGGGGAACCCTTGCCCGGCTGACGGGGCTGCGCATCGACGACGTCTTCCAGACGGGACTGCACGAGTTCATCGCTCACTTCCTCGCCGACCACGAGAAGCTGGGCGTCGCCATCACCGACCAGTACCTGACCTGAAGCCGCCCTGCGAAGAGCCCCATGCGGATCCGCATTCAACACACCATCCAGTATGCCTACGACCGCCCGATTTCCTCGGCGGTCGAGGTCCTGCGGATGACCCCGCGCCCCGATGACGCCCAGCACATCGCTCGCTGGCGGGTGGAGACGGACGTAGACGGACGCCTGCGGGCCGGAGAGGACAGTCTCGGCAACCTGACCCATACCCTCTATGTGGACGGCCCTGTCCAGCGGTTGCGGTTGATGGTGTCCGGCGAGGTGGAGACGCTGGACACCGGCGGTGTGCTGCGCGGGGCGGTGGAGCGTTTCCCACCGGAGGTTTTCCTTCGGGAGACCCGTCTCACCACGGCCGACGCCGCCCTGCGGGACTACGGCCGCGAGGTGGCGGGATCGACATCGGACCGGCTGCAGCTGCTGCATGACCTGCTGACGGCCGTCCACCGGGACGTGCGATTCTGCACCGAGGCAACGGATGCCGGGCAGTCGGCGGCGGACGCCTTCGAAAAGCGGCGGGGCGTGTGCCAGGATCTGGCCCATATCTTCATTGCGGTGGCTCGCTTCCTGTCCGTGCCCGCCCGCTATGTGTCCGGCCATCTGGTCCGGGCGGACGGGGTGGTGGAACAGGAGGCCGCGCATGCGTGGGCGGAGGCCCATGTGCCGGGGCTGGGCTGGGTCGGGTTCGATCCCGCCAGCGGGGCCTGCCCGTCGGAGGCCCATGTCCGGGTGGCCATGGCGCTGGACTATCTCGGCGCGGCACCGGTGCGCGGAAGCCGGTTCGGGGGTGGCCGTGAGGAGATGGAGGTTCGCCTCAGTGTCACGGCAGATCCCGGACTGCGCAACCAGTAGGCGCGCACGCCGAGGCCTGCGGCGATTGGTCTCGCCCCCGGGGACGATCGGTCGCAGGGAGCCTGTGGATCGACAAGGCTAGGCTCCGTGTGTCCGTCAGGGCAGGGAGCGGAGCTATGGGGACGGAAGCATGGGGTGTCTCCGCAGCTGTGGCCCTGATCTGCTGGGCCGCCGGCACCGCAGCGGCCGGTGCCAGCGCGTGGCCGACACTGGAGGGGCAGGGGCAGGTGATCCTCAAGCTCGAGACGGAGCGGGCGACCCTCGCCCTCGACGACCGCGGACTGGCCTTCCCCATTCCCCACCAGACCACCACCGCCCTCGACCTCTATGGCGATTATGGCCTGACACGGGACCTGAGCCTTCAATTTGTCGCGGGTCTCGAACACACCCGTCTCGGCTCGCGTGAGGCGGACAGGGTCGGTGGCTTCGGGGCTGGTCTGCGCTATGGGCTGGCCCATCTGTCTGGCGGCCATGTCAGTGCCTATGCCGGCGTCACCGCTGCTGCGGCGCGGGAAGGGCGGCGGCCTGACATTGCCGTCGGTCCGGCGGGTGGCGAGCTGCGGATCCTCGCCGGGCAGTCGCTGCGGCCATTCGGTCATGAGCTGTTTGCCGAGGTGCAGGCGGCCCGGCTGTTCGGTGCGGGACCGGCCCGGCAGGTGCGAATCGATTCGACTCTGGGCGTCCAGATCCGGCCGCGCCTTCTCGCCCTGACCCAGGTCTATTCGGGCCGCCAGGAGGGGCGACCATCCGGGGCATCCTGGGTGAAGCTCGACCAGAGCCTGGTGCGGTCGATCGGGGCGTGGCGGGTACAGGTGGGATGGCGCCACCTGCTTGCGGGACGAAACATCGCGGCAAGCTCTGGCCCCCTCATCGGTGTGTGGCGAAGCTTCTGACGGCCGCGTCACCGCCAGGGTCCTGCCGGGGACCGACGCCTCGCGGGCTGTCTGTCGGGATATCCGCAGGAGTGTCGGGGGCCGTGATGTTTCCGTCACGAAATGACGTGTCACGCACGCAATTCAGCGGTTGCGCAACGGCCACAATATGCGGTCAAAACGGCACGCGAAACGGGGCGAGACGCCGCGGGATGCTGAGGAACCGGAATCCAGACCCATGATGCGTGCGACGAAGGCTCTCATCCAGCAGCGGCGGAACCGCGGAGCTTCGGTACGGTTCGTGCGTTCGGTGG
>DAINBM010000356.1:0-3044 GCA_036732965.1 Caulobacteraceae bacterium
CGACGGTCGGAGTCAAGAGCGTGCGCGCAATTCTGATTGGCGGCGGCATCGGCGGCCTGGCGGCCGCACTGGCCCTGGCACGCCGCGGCGTGTCGGTGACCGTGCTGGAAAGATCGCCCGTTCTGGGTGAGGCGGGCGCCGGATTGCAGCTGGGCCCGAACGCCACCCGGGTGCTCTTCGGTCTCGGTCTCCGCGAGCCCCTTCTGGCCAGGGCCTTCATGCCGGAAGCTGCCGAGATCCGCGCGGCATCGGACCAGAGGCTTCTGCTGCGGACCGCGCTGGGGGCCTCGGCCGAGGACCGCTGGGGCGCGCCCTATCTGCAGCTTCACCGGGCAGACCTCCAGGCGCTTCTGCACGAGGCGGCCCTGGCCGCAGGATGCCAGGTGCGGCTGGGGGCGAAGGTGGTGGGCCTGGAACAGGACGATGTCCGGGTGCGCGTGATCGTGTCCGACGCCGGAGTGATCGAGGCCGACTTCGCCGTGGGAGCCGATGGTGTCCGCTCCGGCGTGCGTCAGCGCCTGTTCGGGGCCGAAGCCCCGCGCTTCACCGGACAGGTCGCCTGGCGGGGCATGGTGGCGACCGACCGGCTTCCGCCGGGCGCGGTGCCCCCCGTCGCCGGCATCTGGGCCGGTCCGGGACGGCACTTCGTCCATTATTACGTGCGCGGTGGGGAGGCCGTGAACTTCGTGGGGGTGGTCGAGCGCGACTGGCGGGAGGAGAGCTGGACCGAGCCGGTCGATCCTCGGGACCTGCAGGCGGACTTCGCCGGCTGGCCTGCGGGGGTGACCGCCATCTGTGCGGCGGCGACCACACCGTTCCGCTGGGCCCTGTTCGACCGCCCGCCGCTGCCCGCCTGGACGCGCGGACGTGTCACCCTGCTGGGGGACGCGGCGCATCCGATGCTGCCCTTCCTCGCCCAGGGCGCGGCCATGGCCATCGAGGATGCCGCCGTGCTGGCCCACCGGGTTGCCGGGACACCGGACCTTCCGGAGGCCCTGCGCGCCTATGCGCAGGACCGACGACCGCGGACAAGCCGGGTGCAGGCCGCATCCCGCTTCAACGCGCGGCTGTTTCACCTGCCCATGGCCGTGGGCCGGGCAGCCTTCGCCGCGGCGGGCGTCGTGGACCGTCTGAACCCCGGCGGAACCGCCGCCCGGTTCGACTGGCTCTACGGCTACAAGGCCCCGTGAGGCGGCGAATCCGTTCCCGATGAGGCCGACAGGGGCACGGAGCCTGCCACGGCCCGGGCAACGGCAAAGTCCTCGGCCGCCCGAGCGCTGAGGGGCGGGGCATAACCGAACCCCTGGCCGAACTGGCAGCCCAGGTCCATCAGGGCACGGGCGGTCGCGGGTGTCTCGATGCCTTCGGCGACCACATCGAGACCGAAGTCCCGGGCTAGGGCGACCACGGTCCGCACGATCTTGGCCGAGCCGGCATGGCTGTCCATGGTCCGCGTGAAATAGCGGTCGATCTTCAGGGTCGAGATCGGCAGTCGCGCGAGCCAGGACAGGGATGAATAGCCCATGCCGAAGTCGTCCAGGCTGACCGTGGCACCGGCCGTCCGCAGCTCCTACAGCAGGACGGCGGCCCGGTCGGGATCGCGCATGATCTCGCCTTCGGTGATCTCGATCTTCAACACGCCGGGCGGCAGTTCGTGGTGGCGGATCAGGGCGGCTACATCCTGGACCACCGAGCTCCGTTCCAGATCCGCCGTGGTCAGGTTGACGCTCACGGACAGATCCTCCGGCATCCGTGGGTCGGCCCGCCAGCGGGCGATCTGTCCGCAGGCGGCGGCGACCATGAACAGGCCGAACGCGCCAACGAGCCCGGTCTCGATCACCAAGGGCATGAAGGCGTCGGGCGGGATCAGCCCACGCCTCGGATGTCGCCAGCGGGCCAGGGCCTCGAACCCGGTCAGGGACCCGTCGCAGAGCCGGATCACCGGCTGGTAGAAGGGCTCGATCTCGCCACGGCCCAGGGCCCCGCGGAGGTCGTCCTCCAGCGTCAGGCGCGTCAGGCTGTCATGGACCGGCGCCGTGTCGTTTCCGGACAGACGGGCCCGCGCGGCGAACTTGGCGAGGCCCAGGGCGGCTTCGGCGCGGCGCAGGATGTCCTGCGGTCCGGGACCGTCGAGGGGGTCGGGAACCGCCGCGCCGGTCTCGAGGCTGGGGTGCAGGGTCAGTTCGTCGAGCTGCATGGGGCGTTCGGTGGCCGTGCGAAGGCGGCTCTCCGCATCGGCATCGTCTCCGGGCACCACCACGGCAAAGGTGTTGTCGCCGACCCGGGCCGGCAGGGCCCCGTCGCCAAAGGTCTCTCTCAGCCGCTGGGCCAGGGCGGCCAGCACCTTGTCGGTGAGGGCATAGCCGAGCGCCTCGTTCATCCGGCGGACCCGGGCCACGTCGCCGACCACCACGCGGAGCCTTGTCGTGACGTCGAGGCGGGTCGCGAGGGCCTCCAGGAATCCGGTCCGGGTCAGCAGGCCGGTCAGGGGATCGCGTTCCCGGCGATCCCGGGTGCCCATGGCACCGGACGTTCGGTCCGTGCCCATCCAGTCGGCGGGCAGCACCACGCCCGCGCAGCTGCCGCCGTCGTCCAGCCAGCGCCCGCGCCAGGCACTTCCCAGTCCGCTGAGGGTCATCAGGTCGAGACGGACAGGTGTCGTCGCCCCGGAGGGATGTCGAAGCGACAGGAGAGCCTCCGCGCCCTGCGGTGTCAGGAAGCGGGCGAGCGCGCCGACGCCCGCGCGGCCGCCAAGGCCCTGCAGGCCCAGCGTGGCGACGGGTCCCGACAGACGCAACCGATCCTCGCGGGCGTCATAGTGGAACAGCACCACGCCGGCCCGGGCCAGGGTCGGGGCAAGCCCGGTCGGCGCGGCGATGCGGGCGGATCTTCCCGTCCGAGACGGGATCGGCCTTGGCATGATCGGTCTATCCGTCGAAGGGGCGCAGGTCCTCGTCGGGATAGTCACCACGGACCAGCCCGAACAACAGGTGATCGCGCCAGACCCCGTTAATTTTCAGATAAGCCCGGGCCAGTCCCTCCTC
>DAINBM010000357.1:0-3036 GCA_036732965.1 Caulobacteraceae bacterium
GTTCGCCACCAGCTGGCAGGCACGACAGTATCCGTGGCAGAGCTACTTCACGCCGATTTCCGGGCCGGGGTCGGCCATCTGGCGGTCCGATGACGGGGGGGAGAGCTTCCGCAGGCTGGAGGGCGGGGGCTGGCCCAAGGGGCCGCTGGGCCGGCTCAGCGTGGCGGCGACCCGGACCGCGAACGGCGCACTGCGCCTCTATGCGATGGTCACACCGGGGGAGGCCAGCGGCCTCTACCGCTCCGACGACGGGGGTGGCCACTGGACGCGGGTGAATGCCGACGACGCCTTCACCGGCTATTATGCCAGCCACATCGCCATCGCACCGAACGATCCGGATACGGTTTATCTGGTCGGCCAGTCGGTCCGGCGCTGTGACCAGGGCGGTGCCCATTGCGAGATCATCCGTGGCTCCCCCGGCGGGGATGACTACCACTTCATCTGGATCAATCCGAAGGATCCCGGCCACTGGGCCACGGCGTCCGACCAGGGGGCGGCCATCACCGTGGATGGCGGGCGGACCTTCTCCAGCTGGTACAACCAGCCCACCGGACAGTTCTATCATCTGGCGACGGACAACCAGTTTCCGTACAAGATCTATTCCGGGCAGCAGGACAGCGGGACGGTCGGCCTGTCCAGCCGCAGCGACTATGGCCCGCCCAACCTGCGCGACTGGCGACCGGTGGGTGCGGAGGAACGGGACTTCGACATTCCCGATCCGGAGGATCCGAACATCGTCTACGGCACCGGCCTCGGCGGCAAGCTGCAGCGGTTCGACGCCCGGACCGGCGAGGTGGCGGACATCTCGCCCTATCTCGAGCCCAACTATGGCCGTCGCCAGACCACGGTGGCCCATCACTTCGTCTGGGTGACGCCGCTGGCCGTGTCCCGGACCGGGCCGGTGACGCTCTATCTGGGGGCGGAGCGTGTCTTCCGCTCGAAGGACAGGGGCCAGACCTGGCAGGTGATCAGCCCCGATCTCGGCGGCAGGGTCGAGGGGGCCAAGGCCTGTGACGGGGACATCACCGTGGCCGCCGCCCGGCCCTGCGGCTATGGCGGCATCTGGTCCATGGCCACCTCGGCCCGTCATGCGGGGGAGCTCTGGGTGGGAACCGATTCCGGTCTCGTGCAGATGACCCGGGACGACGGTGCCCACTGGGCCGATGTGACGCCCGCGGGCATTCCGGCCTGGTCGAAGATCGCCTCGGTGGACATTTCCGACCTTGAGGACGGGACCGTCTACATCACGGTGGACAATCAGCGGCAGGATGATTTCAGCCCCCGCGCCTTCGTCACCCACGATCATGGCGCCACCTGGCGGGAGATCGGCAGCGGCCTGCCGAAGGGGGCCTTTGCCTCGGTCATCCGGGCGGACACGGTGCGCCCCGGCCTGCTGTATGCGGGTACCGAGACCGGCGTGTCGGTGTCCCTCGACGACGGGGCCCACTGGTCGTCCCTGCAGAAGGACCTCCCCACCGCCTGGGTGCGGGATCTGTCCGTGCACGGAGACGATCTGGTGGCAGCGACGCAGGGGCGGGCCATCTGGGTGCTGGACAATGTCACCCTGCTTCGCCAGCTGGCCCCGCCGGCGGCGACCACCGCGCGGCTGTTCACACCGGCCGAGGCCTTCCGGCTGCGGCCCAGCAACAACCGTGACACGCCCCTGGCACCCGAGGAGCCGGTGGGGGAAAATCCGCCGGACGGGGCCTCCATCGACTACTGGCTGCCCCGGGCGGCGAAGTCCGTCAGCCTCGAGATCCGCACGGCATCAGGGGAACTGGTCCGGGTCCTGAGCGATGCGCCCGGCCCCGTTCTGCCCGCGGATCGGTATTTCTCCGACCGCTACATCCATCCCGTGCCGCCCCTCTCGCGGGACGCCGGGCTGCACCGGGTCCAGTGGGACCTTCGCTGGCCGCGGCCGGAGGCCCTGTCCTACGGCTTTTCCATCGCCGCGTCGGTGGATCGGGACACACCCATGACACCGGGGGGGGGCTATGCCCTGCCGGGGGACTACACGGTCACCCTGAAGGTGGATGGCCGCGCCGTCGGGACGGTGCCGCTGCATCTCAAGGCCGATCCCCGGCTGAGGACCGATCCGGCGGCGCTGACGGCATCGCTGGACCTGTCCAAGGCGATCGCGGCGCAGCTGGCGACAATCCGCCGTCTGGTGGGGGAAGGCCAGGCGATGACCGACCAGCTGGCCGCCGTGCAGACGACGGACCCGGCGCTTGCGGCGCAGATCCATGCCGCGGCGGAATGGGCCGCGGCACCCGGGGCGCTGCGGGACGCGGCCGGCATCCTGGCTGGCATCGAGACGGATCTGGAGGGCGCGGACCGCGGACCGACGGCACCCCAGTCGGAGGCCGTGGCACGGTATGCAACCACGGTGGAGGCCGCCGCCCGTGCCTGGAGTGGCCACCTCCGGGAGGATCTTCCCCGGCTGAATGCCGCCCTGGCCAAGGCGCGGCGCAAGCCCCTCAAGATTCCGGACGGGACCACCGTGGAACTCCGGCTGCAGGGCGGCGGCGAGGATCTGCCGTGATCCGCCGGGCCTTCCGGCCGGGGCTGGCCGTCCTTGGTCTGGCGCTGCTCGGGCTGACGGTGGCCCGGGCCGACGAGCCGCCGTGGCATGGGGGCTACATCAGCCCTCCGGTCCGGGCGGCCTGCGACCGGACGGCGGCTCTGGCCGATCCGGTGGCGGAGCCTCCGACGCCTGCCGAGGCCACGGCCCTGAAGGGCTGCGAGTCCGCCGCGCTCTACTACGGCATCGGTCGGCCCGCGGACCCGGTGGCGGCGCGAAAATGCGCCTGGGTCGAGCGCCGGCAGGCGGACGGGGGGCCGACCCTGGGGGGCGATGCGGTGCTCGCCATGCTCTATGCCAACGGCCGGGGCGTCCGGCGGAACTATGATCAGGCCATCCGGCTGAGCTGCCGCGCCTCCTGGGCCGAGGCCGAACTGGAGGCGCGGGTCACCCATCTCCTGTCCCTGAAGGCCAACCCGGCCTGTTCCGATGCGCATGCCACCGCCCGGCCGGGC
>DAINBM010000358.1:0-3035 GCA_036732965.1 Caulobacteraceae bacterium
ATATCGGCCCGGGGGGTCATCACGTCCCGGATCCGCAGGGTCTGGAAGGCTTCCGCCTGGTCGATGAGGTCGACGGCCTCCTCCTCCGCCGGGGTGGGCGGGGGGCAGGGGTCCGGCTTCCGGCGGTTTCCGAACCATCGCAGCCACGGGGGCGATGCAGCGCCGGATCGGGGGTCTGAGCTCGCCATGCGGTCGGTCGCCTAAGGCTCCGGATGAACCGGCACCGGGTCATCCGGCACGGCATAGGGGTCCGCGATGCCGAGACCGGCCAGGATGCGGCGTTCCCGCGCCTCCATGATCTCGGCCTCTGCGTCGGACTGGTGGTCGAAGCCTACTAGATGAAGCACCCCGTGCGCCACCAGATGTTGCAGATGGTGGGCCAGGCTCTTGCCCTGGGCCCGCGCCTCCGCCTCGCAGACCTCGAGCGCCAGCGCCAGGTCCCCCAGATGCGGCCGGGCCGTTTCCGCGGCGGGAAAGCTCAGCACATTGGTCGGGCCCTCCCGGCCCCGGAACCGGGCGTTGAGGTCGGCCACGGCCGCATTGTCGGCAAGGAGCACGGTAACCGCCCCGGCCGGGTCCGGGGCGAGGGCCGCCGTCACCACGGCCACCACCAGGGCCTCGACGTCCGGCAGGCGCTCGATCCAGCCGTCCGCCTCGATTTCCACGTCGATCTCGAGCACCGTCTCTGGCGTCACCGGACCCCCGGACATCAGCGAGGTCCCCCGGACTGGGCCGCATCGGCGTCATAGGCCCGGACGATCCGCTCCACCAGCGGATGGCGCACCACATCGGCGGCGGAGAAGCGGGCCACGGCCACTCCCTCCACCCCGTCCAGGATGGAGACGGCGTGGGCCAGCCCGCTGTCCCGCAGGCTGGGCAGGTCGATCTGGCTGGGATCGCCGGTCACGGCCATCCGCGCGCCTTCCCCCAGGCGGGTGAGGATCATCTTCATCTGCAGGCGGGTGGCGTTCTGCGCCTCGTCGACGATGACATAGGCGTGGGCCAGGGTGCGGCCGCGCATGAAGGCGATGGGTGCCACCTCCACCTCGCCCCGGTCCCGGCGGCGATCCAGGGCCTCGCGTCCCATCAGGTCGGACAGGGCTTCCCAGATGGGGGCCAGATAGGGATCGACCTTTTCCTTCAGGTCCCCGGGCAGGAAGCCGAGACGCTCCCCCGCCTCGACGGCGGGGCGGGTGATGACCAGCCGGTCCACCTCCCCGCGGGACAGCATGGCCACCCCGTGGGCCACGGCCAGGAAGGTCTTGCCGGTCCCGGCCGGACCGATGCCGAACACAAGGTCATGATGGGCGAGAAGGTCGAGGTACCGGGCCTGGGCCTCGGTCTTCGGGGCCACCGCGCCCCGGCGACCCACGGGCATGGCCGGGCGCACGCCGCGGACGCTGCCGGTACGGGCCTGGAGAATGGCGGTGCGCACGTCGCCCTCGGTCACCTCGAGACCCTGGAGCGCGCGCTCCGCCAGGGTTTCCACCGTCCGGCGGGCGCGGGCGCGGCCGGGGCCGTCGCCGGTGAAGCGCACGCCGCCCCCGGGCGTCTCGACCATGACCTGAAAGGCGTCCTCGATGAGGGCCGCATGGCGGCCGCGGGGACCGGCCACGGCGCGGGCGGCCACATCCTCGAGGGGCAGGAAGTCCTCGGCGACGGCCTTCATGCGGCGGCATCCGACCGGGGGCTCGCGTCGACCCTGCGGCCCACGAGGCTGTTGGGCCCCACATCGGTGATCTCCACCCGGGCGATCTGGCCCATCAGGGTCTCCGGCGCCTCGGTCCAGACGGACTGCAGCCAGGGGCTGCGGCCGATCAGCTGACCGGGGTGGCGGCCCTGCCGCTCGAACAGGATGGGCATGACCGTTCCGATCTTGGACCGGTTGAAGGCCTGACGCTGGTCCTCCAGCAGGGTGTTGAGCCGGGCCAGACGCTCGGCCTTCACCGCCTCCGGCACCTGGGCCGCGGCGGTGGCCGCGGGAGTGCCCGGCCGCCGGGAGTACTTGAAGGTGAAGGCCCCGGCATAGGTGACCTCGCGGACCAGATCGAGGGTCGCCTCGAAGTCGGCCTCGGTCTCGCCGGGGAAGCCGACGATGAAGTCCCCGGACAGGGCCAGATCCGGCCGCGCCGCGCGCAGCCGCTCCACGAGGCGGACATAGCTGTCCGCCGTGTGCCGCCGGTTCATGGCCTTCAGGATGCGGTCCGACCCGGACTGCACCGGCAGGTGCAGATACGGCATCACCGCCGGGATCTCCGCATGGGCGGCGATCAGGGCCTCGGTCATGTCATTGGGGTGGCTGGTGGTGTAGCGCAGCCGCTCCACCCCTGCGATCTCCGAAAGCCTTTGCATCAGCTCCGCCAGCCCCACCGGACCGTCCGCGGTGTCGGCGTGATAGGCGTTGACGTTCTGGCCCAGCAGGGTGATCTCCCGCACCCCGGCGTCGGCGAGGCGTCTGGCCTCCGCCTCGATATCCGCCACGGGACGGGAAAACTCCGCACCCCGGGTATAGGGCACCACGCAGAAGGCACAGAACTTGTCGCAGCCCTCCTGGACCGTCAGGAAGGCCGTGGGGCCGGAGATCCGACGCTGTCGGGGCAGGCGGTCGAACTTGGCCTGCGGCTCGAACGCCGCGGCCAGCTGGTCGTCCCCCACGGGGGGCTCGGCCGACCTTGACCGGGCCACCAGCTCGGGCAGACGGTGATAGGACTGGGGCCCCACCACCAGGTCCACCACCGGGGCACGGCGGATGATCTCCGTGCCCTCGGCCTGGGCCACGCAGCCCGCCACGGCGATGGTCACCGACGCGCCGTCCGCCCGTTCGGCCTTCATGTCCCGCAGACGGCCGAGGTCGGAATAGAGCTTCTCCGACGCCTTTTCCCGGATATGGCAGGTGTTGATCAGCACCAGGTCGGCGGTCGCCGCGTCATCGGTGGTGTCATAGCCGTCCGGCGCCAGGGCGTCGGCCATGCGCTCGCTGTCATAGACATTCATCTGACAGCCATAGGTCTTGATGTGGACGCGCTTGCGCGGCG
>DAINBM010000359.1:0-3030 GCA_036732965.1 Caulobacteraceae bacterium
CCCCTCAATCTGCTGCTGTTCTGGTTGCACCGGGCGCTGCAGACGCCGCCAGAGCCGCCAGTGCCGACTGTTCCGGTGGACAGCCGCCGCGTCCTCACCGGTGACCTGCGAGACCGGCTGCCCGCGCGGCTGGGGGACCGGATCGTCTGCCTGCAGATGGAGGATCACTATGTCCGGGTCCATACCGACCGGGGGTCGGAACTGGTCCTGACCCCGCTGAAGGAGGCGCTCGCCGCCCTGTCCGGGGTGGAGGGCCTGCAGACCCACCGGTCCTGGTGGGTGGCGAGGGATGCGGTGCAGGAGGTGGTCCGCTCCGGCCGCAATGTCCGTCTGCGGCTGGTCAACGGGCTGGAGACACCGGTGGCGCGGTCGGCGGTGGCCCGGCTGAGGGATGCCGGCTGGCTCGCGCCGTCAGCATCGGCCCCTGTCCACGCCCGCGAGAGGGGTGCATAGCGGTCCCATGACCCAGCTCCCCACGCCCCGTCCGCTCGCCCTGGTCACCGGGGCCTCATCGGGCATGGGGGCGGCCTTTGCCCGCCGCTTCGCCGCCCGGGGGCACGATCTGGCGCTGGTCGCCCGCCGCCAGGACCGGCTCGAGGCCCTGGCACGGGAGCTGGAGGCGTCCCACGGCGTGGCCTGCCTCGTGATCCCCCTGGATCTGTCGGGAAGCGACGCCCATGACCGGGTGCTGGCGGCGCTCGGCGGCCGACCCGTGGCGGTGCTGGTGAACAACGCCGGCTACAGCCTGGCCGCAACCTATGCGCAGACCGACTGGCCGGCCCAGCGCGACTGCGTCATGACCCTGGTCATGGCCGTCTGCGCCCTGACCCATGCGGTGCTGCCGGGGATGCTGGCCGCGGGCCGGGGGCGGATCATCACCACCAGTTCGCTTCTGGCCCTGTCGCAGGGCGGACCGGGACACACGGTCTATCCCGCGGCCAAGAGCTTCGTGCTCAAGTTCATGCTCTCGCTCCACGCCGAGGTGCGGGCCCGCGGCGTGCGGGTGACCTGCGTGCTGCCCGGCTCCACCGCCAGCGGGTTCCAGACCGCCAACGGGACCGAGGCGGCGATGCAGGGCATGCCGAAGGCCTTCATCGCCTCGGCGGAGCAGGTGGTGGACGCCGCCCTGGCCGCCAGTGATCGCGGACAGCTGGTGGTCATTCCCGGCTGGTACAATCGCGTCGCTGCCGTCATGTTCCGGCTTCTGCCGGACGGGCTGCAGCGCTGGGCCGCCGCCCGCGCCGCCGGGGCCTTTGCCGCCGGCGGAACCTGATCCTGGACGACGACGGAGCCTCCGAGATGCCTGACCATTACGACGTGATCATCATCGGGTCCGGTGCCGGCGGCGGGACCCTGGCCCAGGCCCTGGCCGACACGGGCAAGTCCATCCTGATCCTGGAACGGGGGGAGGCGCTGCCGATCGAGGACGACAACTGGTCCCCGTCGGCGGTGTTCATCCGGCGCAAGTACCGGACCCGGGAGACCTGGCTGGACAAGACGGGGAAGCCGTTCATTCCGAACACGCACTACTGGGTCGGGGGCAATACCAGCTTCTACGGGGCGGCCCTGATGCGGATGAAGACCCGCGACTTCGAGGCGGTGCCCCATGCGGGCGGGATCTCTCCGGCCTGGCCCATCGACTACGGCACCCTGGCCCCCTGGTACCAGAAGGCGGAAGCCCTGTGGGAGGTGCATGGCACCCGGGGCATCGACCGCAACGACCGGCCCGACGATCCGCCCTATCCCTTCCCGGCGCTCAGCCATGATCCCGGGGTACTGGAACTGAAGGCCCACTTCGAGGGGCTGGGGTGGACGCCATCCCCCCTGCCGCTGGGCATCCGGCGCGATGACTTCGATCCGGCGCTGGCCCCGTGCATCCGCTGCAAGACCTGCGGCGGCTATCCCTGCAAGGTGCTCGCCAAGGTGGATGCGCGCACGGCGGTGCTGGGTCCGGCGCTGGCCTGCAGCAACATCACCCTGCTGACCGGACGTCTGGCCACGCGGATCGAGACCGATGCCAGCGGCCGGGTGGCCACCGCCGTCCATACCACCGGAGCGCACGGCCACGAGCGCTTCACCGCTGACATCATCGTCAGCGCCGCCGGAGCCGCCAATTCCGCGGCCCTGTGGCTGAAATCGGCCACGGACAAGCATCCCAACGGCCTGGCCAACGGGTCCGACCAGGTGGGGCGCAACTACATGTTCCACGCCACCTCCGCGGTGATCTCCCTTGCCATCGAACCCTTCGATGCCACCTTCCCCAAGACCTTGTGCGTCAACGACTTCTATTTCGGCGAGCCGGACGGGTCCTATCCCTATCCCATGGGACAGATCCAGCTGCTGGAATACATGTCCGGCCAGACCCTGGAGGGGCAGATCTCCGACTGGCTGCCACCGGCCCTGATCCCGGACGCCTTCTCCGACGCCCTGGCCCATCGGATGGTCAGTTTCCTGGCCATGTCCGAGGATCTTCCGCATCCGGACAATCGCGTGACCGTGGAGCCGGACGGGCAGATCCGGCTGAGCTACACCTTCGGCGACCTGTCGGCCCATGACCGGCTGGTGAAGCGCCTGCGCGAGGGACTCGACGGCTTCGTGAGCCACCACCATGTGCTGTCCGGCCATCATTTCGAGGTGGACGAGCTGCTGCCGCTCTATGGCACGGCCCACCAGTGCGGCACGCTGCGCTTCGGTACGGACCCGGCCCGCTCCGTGCTCGACGTCAACTGCAGGGCCCACGAGGTGGACAATCTGTACGCGGTGGATTCAAGCTTCTTCTGCTCGTCCTCGGCGGTGAACCCGACCCTGACCATTGTCGCCAATGCCCTGCGGGTGGCGGAGCACCTGAAGACCCGGCTGACCTGATCTTCGGGACGGCTACTGCTGCAGGGTGTCCGCCGCCGCCTTCAGGGGGCCAAGATCCGTGCCCCGGTGCGGATCCAGGCGACCGGGCCCACCGTTCGGGTTGACCCCGTCCAGCGCGCCTGCCAGCGGATCGAGAAGGGCCGCCGGTCCGCCCCGCACCCGGTC
>DAINBM010000360.1:0-3026 GCA_036732965.1 Caulobacteraceae bacterium
CCGACGCGGATGCCGACTACTGGCGGGAACAGCTGCACAAGGTGGTGGCCGCCGGACGTCCGACGGTGGGCCGTCACACGGTCACCCATCGGCCGGGCGGGGCCTGTTCCCTCGTCTGGATCCGCCTGCCCCTCGCCTCGGACGGCCGGAACGTGGACATGATCCTCGGTTTCGACACGCCGGTCGGCACCTCCCTCGGCCGCTACGCCTCGGGCATCCGCGCCGCCTGATCCGCCCGAGCCGCGACGCAGATCCCTCCCGGGTCGGTGGCCCGGTTCCCGGGGTCGCGTCTCATCACCGGAAAACAGCCGGTTCGCGGCGACTTATTCCCCTCCCGGTCGTAGATTTGTCCGCGCTGCAACTTGAGGTCGTTAATATGGGTTCCGGCGGACCAGCCGCCAGAAAAGAGGAGCACCATGACCAGGATGTCTTCTGCGGACCGTCGCGCCATGGGGCCGCACGCGGCCCTCAACTCCGCCACCCCTGCCACGCTGGATCCGGCCCGGATCGACGCCGCCCGGATCGATGCGGCCATGGCGGGCTTCGTCACCTATGTGGTCAGTGTTGCCACGGGCGTGGAGGCCGGCAAGATCTTCGCCACCACCCGGCACTCGGCCACGGCGGCCCGGGCCCGGCACGTGGCCATGTATCTGGCCCATATCGGGCTCGCCTGGCCTCTCAGCCGGGTGGGGGCCGCCTTCGGCCGGGACCGGACCACGGCCTCCCATGCGGTCCAGAGGGTGGAGGACCTGCGGGATCGGCCGGGCTTCGATGCGGCCCTCGACACCCTGGAGGCCTGTGTCCGGGCGGGACCACCGCCGCTGGTCGCCCGGGGCCTCGCCGATTGCGACTGAGGCCTGCGGCGCCCCCGCCCGCCGGTGGGGGGCGCTGCGGGCCGGGGGTTTCCGGTCGCGGGCGTGTTTCAGGTCTGGCGGGGGCGTCCTCAATCGTCTAAGGGAGTCGCGAAGCTGACGCGTCCCGCCCGGGTCCGTCCGCCGGCAGTCTGCGGGTCGACACGGCCGTTTCGGAGCAGACACGGCGTTCCGCCGATCCAGACACGGCCCTCGTGCCGAGCCAGACAAGGTCGCCCTCCATTCCGTACCCCTGCATGATGTTCACCGCGCCTTTGACCTCTGATCCGGGTCTCGTCCCCCGCCGCCGGCCGGGGGCGTGTGCCCGATGACCCTCGCCCCGCGTCCGGATCCGGCCGAAGCCGTCGCCTTCGACATCGTGGTGGAGCATTTCGGTCCCCCCCTCGCAGCCCCGCCCCGGGTGGCCGTGGCCATTCCGGTGAAGGACGAGGCGGAGCGGATCGTCCAGTGCCTGGGGGCCCTGGCCGGGCAGGAGGACTTTCCCCTGACCGACCTGGTGGTCATCCTGCTGCTGAACAACTGCCGGGACGAGACCCTGGACCTGGTCCGGCAGGTGTCCGACCAGCTGCCCATGGCCGTCCAGACCCACAGCGTGGAACTGGGCCGGGCCCATGCCAATGCGGGGTGGGCGCGCAAGCTGGCCATGGACGCGGCCGCCGACCTGGTGCGGCCCACGGACGGGGTGATCCTGACCACCGATGCCGACACCCTGGTGAACGAGGACTGGGTGGCCCAGAGCGTGCGGGAGCTGGAAAGCGGTCTTGATGCGGTGGCCGGCTTCGTCATGGCCGACCCGATGGAGCTGATGGAGCTGGATGCCGGCGTCCTCGACCGGGGTCGCGTGGAGTGGGAATACCAGCAGATGGCGGCGGAGCTGCAGGCTCGCGCCGATCCGGAGGTCCACGATCCCTGGCCGCGGCACAACCAGAACTGCGGGGCGAGTGCCGCGATCTGGGTTGCCACCTACCGGCGGATCGGCGGTCTGCCGCCCCTGCCGGTGGGAGAGGATCGCGCCCTGTTCGAGCGGGTCCGCCGCATCGATGGCAAGATCCGTCACAGCCTCGACGTGCAGGTGGTGACATCCGCCCGTACCGACGGCCGGGCCTCGGGGGGCGTGGCCGAGCAGCTGCGCCTGCGCGGCGATCCGGACCACCCGTGCGACGATGCCCTGGAGGTCGCGGTCTCCACCCTGCGCCGGTCGCTCTGGCGCAACCAGCTGCGCCGCGCCTGGGAGGCCGGTACGCTGGCAGAGTCGGCACCGGTCTGGGCGGCCCGGCTGCAACTGCCGCTGGATGCCGTCCGTGCAGCCCTGCAGACCGATCACTTCGGTGAGTTCTGGGCGGAGATGGAACGCACCAGCCGCCGGCTGGAGTGGCGCCTGGTCACCGGCGAGGAGCTGAAGCGGGAATTCCGGCGGCTGCGGCGGCTGGTACAGTCCGCGCGCCGCAACGGGATCACCGGCGCGGCCTGAGGTCGGTGCCGGTCCCCGGACCGGCGCACCGGCGGTCGCGGAAAATTGTCCGGCACGGCCCCCGCGACAGGCGGTGCCGGTGTTGCGGTCTGCGGAGGAGACCCGCAGGATGTGGCGGGGATATCAGGCCCCGGGCCCCGGGTCCGGCGTGCGAAGGACCACCCCCGCGGCTAGCGCGGCGGGTGGCGTTTCATTTCCTTGAATCCCTTGTCGATTGAGCGGCCTCGCGCCGACTCGGCAAGACCGTTAAGATCTGTTCCGTATCCGGCTTCCGGTCCCGTCCGGGCGGATGCGTCCTGTATTCGAGGCGGACCGCCACAGGTCCCGAGGAGCCGCCCGTCGTGACGAGCCAAGATGCGAGCGCCGCCAGCATGGCCCCCGCTCCCGAGGACCGCGGCCTGACCGCGCGGAAGGCCGGCGGCGGCGCACGCCTGTGGTCACTGGGCTGGGCCGTTCTGGTGGCGGCCGGGGCCGGCCTCGCCCTCGCCCTGTTCGCCGACGCCAATCCCGTCTGGATCACGGCCCTTGCCATTGCAGGACTGCCCGGACTTCTGGGGGCCCTGTGGCGTCCCACGGGCCTCGCCCGCCTGTCGCTGATCGGTCTCTGGGCTACCGCGGCCGCGTCCGCCGCCGTGCTGACCGGGGGCGTGGCCGGTCCGCTCAGCCCATGGTGCCTGATGCCG
>DAINBM010000361.1:0-3007 GCA_036732965.1 Caulobacteraceae bacterium
GCCATCCAGAAGGGCAGCTTCATCGGCACCACCGAGGTGGACAAGCCCGACGGCACCGGCATGTCCCTGGAAGTCCACGTGTTCCCGCCGGGCGTGAAGATGGGCGAGGGCCACTATCCCTGGGACCTGAAGCCCGGCTCCAACATGACCAACGGCACCATCGACAATGTGGTGGCCGGCGTCAGCGGCCGCACTGTGGACGTGTCCTATCCCGGCGGTGTGCGCCATGTGGAGATCCCGGCCAACATCCCGATCGTGCAGTTCGGCCTGGGGGACAAGGCGCTGTTGAAGCCCGGCGCCGGGGTGTTCATCGGGGCCATGAAGATGGCGGACGGCACCTTCATCAGCAACCGGGTGACCACCGGCGCCAACGGCGTCAATCCTCCGATGTAGACTTGGCCGGCTTGCGGGAGAGGGGGTGCCGGGTCGCCACCACCTCCCGCAGGCGCTCCCCCGCCACGTGGGTGTAGATCTCGGTGGTGGAGATGTCGGCGTGGCCCAGCAGGGTCTGCACCGTGCGCAGGTCGGCGCCGCCGTCCAGCAGCTGGGTGGCAAAGGCGTGGCGCAGCACGTGCGGGCTGATCCTGGCCGGGTCGAGGCCGGCCGCCAGGGCCGTGTCGTCCAGCAGCTGGGCCAGGCGCCGCCGGGTCAGCCGCCCGGTTTCCGCCCCCGAGCCGCCCCGGGAGGGGAACAGCCACGGGCTGGACGCCACGCCCGCAGGCAGGTGGCGCGGGCGCAGGGGCAGATAGGCGGCGATCGCCGCCCGGGCGGACCGGTTCAACGGGGCCAGCCGTTCCTTGCCGCCCTTGCCCTTGACGATCAGATAGGCCGGATCCCGGGCCACGGCCTGCAGGGTGAGGGACAGGAGCTCGGAGATGCGCAGGCCCGATGCATAGAGCACCTCCAGCGCGCAGACGAGGCGGGCTGCATCCTCCGGCGGTCCGGGGCGGGCCGCAGCGGCGGCGATCAGGGCGGTCATGTCCGCGTGGGACAGGGTCCGGGGCAGGGGCCGGCCGGGCCGGGGGGCCTCCACCCGGCGGCTGGGATCATCGGAACGCCAGCCCTCCGCCAGGGCAAAGCGATAGAACTGCCGGACCGAGGCCCGGCGCCGCGCGGCGGTGGCGGGGGCCAGACCCCGGCGGCCCAGGGCCTCGAAATAGGCCTCCACCGAGGGGGCCGGTGCGGTGATCGCCGTCTCCCGGCGCGCCTTGAGGAAGGCCTCCAGATCCGCCAGATCGTTGCCATAGGCGCGGAGCGTGTTGGCGGCGCTGGCCCGCTCCGCCGCCATGGACTCCAGAAAGGCCTCGAACTGGGCGTCGCTCATCGACCGGCGAGGGCGAGCAGGCCGTCCAGGGCGATGGTACGCGCCTCCGTCACCAGGCCGACCCGGGTCAGGGGGCGCAGGAACAGGGCGCGCTCCGCCGGGGCGAGGGGGGCGGCGGCGTCGGTCCCGGTCGCGTCCAGGGTCAGCAGCGCCGCCTCTCCGGCCGCACCCCGGGCCGCAGCCGCATGGGCCAGCAGGGCCGGACCCACGTGACGGGCCGCGCCGGGCTCGAACCGGGACAGCTGCAGCCGGGCCAGGGGGGAGAGGTCCGCGCCGGTGGGATCGCCGACCCCGAACAGGATCAGAGCGGCGCCCCGGGCCCGCAGGGCCTCAGCGGGCGGGGCGCGGTTGCCCGCGTCCACCAGGCGGTCGAGCACCTCCCCGCCCGGCCGGCCCGGAACGGCCACGGTGCGGACGGCGTCGATCAGGGCGAGGGTCACGGCCGGGGTGGCGGTGGCCCCGTCCCGGGTCAGGCTGTCCCGCAGGGCCTGGGCGGAGGTGGCGTCCACCGTGGCGGCGGCCAGGGCCAGCAGGGCACGGGCCTCCGCCGCCAGGCCGTCGGGTGTCACCAGGGCCAGTTCCGGGGCCACCAGCCCGCTCAGGGCGCGGAAACGGGTGCCGTGCGCCGGACGCAGCAGGGCTGCGAGGGCCCGGGCGCGGTCCGCCGCATCCGCCGCGTTGCGGGCGGTGGCATAGAGGCGGGCCAGCGCCTCCGACCGGGACATTTCGGTGACCTCGGGGGGCACCGCCGAGGGCGCGGCGGCAGTCTCTGGCCGCGGATGGACGCCGTGGCGACCCTTGCGCGGGGGTGAGGTCTCCGGGGCCGCCGTCGGGACGGGCGGGACCGCCGGGGTGGGCAGCAGCAGGACGGGGCGGATCACCTCCGTCGCATCGGCGCCCAGGTCGATGAGCCGGAGGGCGGCGAGGCGGCGCACCGCCGGGCTCTGGCCTTCGTCGCTCGCGACGGCCAGAAGGGCGGGCAAGGGGGCACCGGTCATGGCGGCGGAGAGGTCGAGTTTCAGGGCCCGGCTGGCGGCATAGGCCAGCGGGGTGTCCGCTGCCGGGGCCGGAGCCTGGGCCGGAGTCTGGGCCGGGGGTGCCGGACCGTTCACCAGCACCGCCAGCAGCCGGGTGGCGGCCGGGTCCTTCGCGGGACTGGCGGCGGCGAGGTCCAGGGCCAGCTGGGCTTCCGAGGTCTTGCCGGCGGTGGCGAGGCACAGGGCCCGCAGGCGCAGCCAGAAGCCCCCGTCCCGACCCTCCGACAGGGCATTGCCCACGGTGCAGGCCCGGTCAAGGTCCCCCGACCACAGGGCCAGCTCCGCCGTGGCCCGGGACAGGCCGGCATGGGCCGCCACGCCGGGGGTGCGGGCCAGAACGCTGCGCGCCGCCTCGAAATCCCCGAGCCGGATCAGGGCCAGAACCCGCTCCCCCGCCAGATCGGCATCCTCGTGCGCGCCGTCGGGTCCCCGGGCCCCGGTCGCCAGCACTTGCCGCGCCAGCTGGGCGAGGCCCGGCTCCAGCGGCCGGACGCCGAGGACGGGCAGGTCGTTGCGGGCCAGCTCGGCGGAGGTGCCCTTCCAGAGGTCGCCGGCCAGCCCGGTCCTGCGCCCGGCGGCGGAGAAGTAGTCGAGGCTGGCCAGGGCCGTGGTCTCGACAATCGCCCCTGAGGCGGGGGGCGCGGGG
>DAINBM010000362.1:0-2203 GCA_036732965.1 Caulobacteraceae bacterium
CCTCGGACCGGCGCTGATGTTCTTTGGCGAGCACGGCCCGGTCTCGCGGGATCTGGGCATGGCCCTGATCGCCGGCGGCGGGCTCTGGTCGCTGCTGATGTTCGCCCCCCTGACGGCCGGTCTCTATCGCGCGGCGCTGAACCGGTATGGTGACCCGCAGGGGCGGCGCTTCGGTCGGGGACTGGCGGGTCTGCGGCTGGGCGCGGCCGAGGCGCGCATGGTCGGCCTTGCCATCCTGATGTTCCTGCTCGCGGTGCTGTTCCTGGCCCCGGCTGCCCTGCTTGGTGCGGCGGTCGCCTTCGTGCTGCGCAGCCAGGGAGAACTCAGCGTGCTCGCCGCCCTGCGTTACGGGGCCTATTGCGGTCTGGCGGTGATGGCCCTCTACCCGGTGGTCGCCCTGCGCGTGGCGCTGGGGGGCGTCGCCAGCGTGGCCGAGGACGGGATCCGTCTGTTCCAGACCTGGCCCCTGACACAGAAGCGGCTGTTGCCGGTCATCGGATCCCTGCTGACAATCCTGCTGCTGTACCCCCTGGCGCTCGGCGCGGCCGCACAGGCCAACCTGATGGAGACCGGGGACTTCACCCTGGCCGGAGGTCGATGGCCATTGCTCGATGCGGCGGTCGGGTCGACACTGTCCGGCCTGTTCCATGGGGCTTTGATGCCTGCCCTTTTCGCCGGAACACTGACCCACCTCTATCTGAAGTGGCGGCCGGAGGTGCCCGCGGTGGTGCGCCGCAAGCCGGTGCTCCGGGTCGTCGCCGATATGGTGGAGACCGTACCGGTGCCTGCCGATGCTGACAGAGTTGCTGCGGCCAACGATGCGGACGCCGTCGCCGATCGCCCCCAGCGGGCTGTCGCCGCCTACCAGATCGGGGCGGAGCGCATCGCCTGGCCGGATCATCGCTCCGTCGCCTTCGATACCTCCGGTCAGGCCTTCGGGGAGCCGGCCGTGGTCCCGCCGGCGCCGGTGCCGGAGGGTGTGTGGCCGGAGATCGAGGTCATGGCCCAGCGCTATGCCCGCAGCTATGCACCGAACCCGGGCGGGATCGGAGGGGCGGCTGCCCTGCCGCCGGTGTTTGACGGGGAGGGGCACGAACACGCACCTTCGCCCATCGATCCGGCCGTGACGACCCTCGAGCACCCCATGCTGCTGGCCCCGGACCGGCCCTGGGTGCCGCCGGGCCCCGCGTCCGGCCCTTATGAGTGGACCGCCGGTGCGGACCGTGTGCCACCTGCAGAGGCCGTGGTGCCGCTCCTGCCGGAGCCGGGTCTGTCCGCCGCCCCCGCCCCGCAGCCGAGCGCGCGCCCGGTCCCGCACGAGACGCTGGCCGACCTCTTCTGGCTCAGCGGTGTGGTTCCCCCCGAGCAGATGGCGACGGATGCGCCCGGCGCGGCCACGGGTGCGCCCGAGCCGGTCATCGCCCCACCGGTCGTTGTGCCGCCGACTCGGCCGGAGGCGGCCAATGCCGAGGACACGCCCGAAGCCTCGATGCCGGCCCGGATCATGGCCGTCGCGCCCACGGCACAGGATGCACCGCCACCGGTGCAGGTGATTGCCTATCTGGTGCCTCGCCCCTTTCATCCCGGTGCGGCCGACCTCGAGGCCGCGGCCGTGGCAGCCAATGACGCTGCGCTGCCGGCCACGGATCCAGAGCGGCAGTCTCCGGCGGTGCTGCCCCGGCGTGAGGTGATCGAGACCGCGGAAGGGCAGGAGGCGTGAGCCGAACCTTCTCGCCCACCGACGCGGCGGTGGAAGGGTTTCGGATCATTCGCCGAAGGCCGGACATCCTGCCCGTCTGGGGCGCTCTGGTCTTGCTGGCGGTCGCTGGGGCCCTGGGTGTGATCGGGTCGGTCCTGGCACCGGACGTCGCCCATCTTGTGAATGCGCTGCAGAGCCATGGCACACCCGACGCCCTGCGACCGGCCGCGGAGAAGGTGCGCGGGACCCAGCTCCTCCTGACCCCGCTGACTGCGGCACTGCACGCGGTGCTGGGCACGGCCGTGCTGAGAGCGGTTCTTCGGCCGGACAGCCGGAGCATCGGTTATCTGGGCCTCGGCGCGGATGAGTTCCGGGTGTTCCTGGTCCAGACGGTGTCCGGGCTGCTCATCGGCAGCGTGCTGGTCGCCTTCGTCCTGTTCGTCATGGTGTTCACGGCCATCGGCATCGCCGCTGCGGGTCTTCATTCCGCGGACATTGGCCGGG
>DAINBM010000362.1:2213-3001 GCA_036732965.1 Caulobacteraceae bacterium
TCATGGGAGGCCTCGGGACGGGCTATGTGGCAATCCGTCTGTCCCTGGCAGCCCCCATGACCTTCGAGGCCGGTGCCTTTCGCATGTTCGAGTCCTGGTCGCAGACGCGGGGCCAGGTCTGGCGGCTGACGGGGGCCTATGTTCTCGCCGGGTTCCTGAACATGGTGGTCTTCCTGGCCCTCTTGGTGGCGGGCGTGATCGTCGGCGGCGGCGTGTTCATCGCCGAAGGCGGGCTGGCGGTGCTGGCCAACCCGGGCAGTGGTTCCGCCCTCCTGTCCGTGATCTGGCCGGCGGTGCTGGTCGGCATGGTTCCGGTGGCTCTGGCCTCGGTGATGCAGACCCTGGTGCTGCAGGCCCCGGCGGCCCGGGCCTTCCGTTCCCTGTCGCTGTCGCAGGACTGAGCCTGCGCATCACCCCCGGCGGGCGGGAATTGCGTCAACACCCTTGCATGCGGCCTGCGGGTCGGTGATTGAAGCAGGCCCTTTGCGCCAACCCTCTTCGGCGTCGGCCGCAGACACGTGAAAGATGCCGATCATGACCCCATTCCCGGCCACCGACGTCGCGCTCGAAGGCTTCCGGTTGACCCGCGAGAAGCCCGGTGCCGTCGCGGTGTGGGCCGCGGTCCGCGTCGGCTTTACCCTGGTCGCGGTCCTGGTGATGAACGCGGTGTCCGGGCCGCAGCTGACCGGGTTCATGACGGCGGTGGCGGCGGGACGCTCCGTCGACGAGCTCGAGCGCGCAGCCGAGCCGCTTCTGCCCACCCTTGCCGCACTGGTCCCGTTCGACCT
>DAINBM010000363.1:0-2985 GCA_036732965.1 Caulobacteraceae bacterium
CGAGCCCGCCGATCAGGATCTCCGGTCGCGGGCGGGCCTGCAGGCGATCGGCGGCCAGGGTCGCCAGGGCCTCCTCGGACCCGCTCAGCCGGGTGCCCATCAGTTCCTCGGCCCCGGCAAAGATCGAGAATTCGCGGCCACGCTGCATCAGGCGGAGCTCGCCCGTCCCCCCGGGGACGCGCGCCGCGCCCAACTGTACCCAACGGATCATCTTGCCCAGTCTTTGCCGTGACGCCCGGACCGATCGTCGCGGGCCGGATCCCTTAGCGTGAAATGCGCGCGGGTCTCAGCCCCGATTTGCCGGGGGCCGCGCGAGCGGACTAACGCGCCACCTCCTGCAGCACCTCGTTGCGCCGCAGGAACCACAGGGTCCAAGGCGGATCGTACTGGGCGAGCGTCGCCGGGCCGCGCGCCTTCAGTCCCCGGCCGGCGATCCAGCGGTTCAGGGCGGCGGTCCGGTCCCGGTAGTCCTGCTCCCGGGCGACGCCGGAGAAGGACAGCACCGCCATCTCCCGTGCGGGCACCTGACGGAAATGGATGTCCGGGTCGTTCGGCTTCGGCAGGGTCCCCAGGGTGTAGGCCGCGGGCATCATGAACTGGACCGTCCAGTCCCCGCGTCCATCCGGGGTCTGGGACACCGGGCGGGTCATGGGGATGGTCTCGCCGTCGGGGCTCTGTGCCACCGGTGCCGTCATGGCGATCTTCGTGTTCCCGGCATTGCCGCCGAAGATGTAGCCCGCCAGCTTGCGGAAGCCCTTGCGGACCGCTTCCCCCTGGTCGCCGGTCACGACCACCTCGGCGACCAGATAGGCCGCGTAGTTGCGCAGTTCGACGTCGCCGTCCGCCGTGGCGGCCTTGGTCGTGACGACGTACTTCGGTTGTTCGATGGCCATGGCCGGTCCTCCCAAGCCCAGTGTGGCAAAGATCAGGGTGGCAAGGATCAGGCTCGCGACGATCAGGGCCGTCGGCGTGGTCAACCGGCGCATGGGCGTTCCCTTCCCGTCAGCGCCGGCAGCCCTGACCCAGCTCGACACAGTGCCCGTCGATCCCGGCCGGGGGGGTCACGCCCAGCATCGGTGCCAGGGTCGGGGCGATGTCGACGGTCTCCATGGACCGGGCCTCCGTCCCGCCGGAAATCCCGGGCCACCAGAACAGGATCGGCACCTGCCGGTCATAGTCCCACGGGGAGCCGTGGCCGGCCACGGTGTCGGTCAGGCTCCCCGGAAGGCCGAGGGACGCCCCGTCCTTCCAGGCGATGATGATGTCACCGCTCCGGTCCCGGTCGAAGCTTTCGTTGAACCGTTCCGCAAGGGTCAGCTGTTCCACCGGCTTGTCCTTCGCCGGCACCGCGGCGGCGACCTCGTCCGCGGTGAAGGCCCTTGCCACTTCGGGGCGGGCATTCAGCCAGTCGACGATGGCGCGGGTGATGGCGGGGCGGCGCTGATTGTCCACCGGGCCCAGTCCCAGCACCAGTTGCCGCGGGTCGGCGCTGACGATCGGATCGTACTCCAGACCGACCGTCTTGCGCAGATAGCCGCCAAGCTCCCGCAAGGTGGCATTCGGCTCCACCCGCTGGGCCGGCGGGCCCAGGCGCTCGGCCACGTCGATGCTGCCGTGGTCGGCGGACAGGGCCACGACATAGGGCGCGCCGGTGGCGTCCAGCCTGGCGAACAGCTCGCCCAGGGCCGCGTCCAGCTCGGCCATCTGGGCACACATCTGCGCGCCCCCAGGGCCGAACCGGTGGCCGATATAGTCCGTCGCCGACAGGCTGATGGCCAGGATGTCCCGTCCGGGGCCGCGGCCCAGACGGTGCTGGTCCAGCAGGGTCTCGGCGAAGCGCAGGGTGGTCCGGTCGAACAGGGGGGAGGCGCGCAGTTCGGCGGCGAAGGCCGAGGACACCATCCAGCCCTCGCCGGTCTTGGCCTCGGCATTGGTCGCCGGCGGCACCTCGTCGGTCCAGGTCAGGCGGCCGATGGTGAAGGGGCGGGTCCTCGCCTTGCAGGTGGCCGCCGCGCTGGCCGACCACAGGGCGGGCGGGTTGGCCGCCCAGTCCGCCAGCACCTGACGGTTGAAGGCCTCGGCGGGGCGGCGGGTCTCGGCCGTGTCGGGCCCGGCATAGGACGAGGTGTTGAAGCCGATGCCGTCATCCCACCAGTAGACGCCGTTCGGGTGATGGCCGGCCATCATGATGGCGGCCCGGTCCTTGCCCGACACCGAATAGACGCGGCCGTCGCGCTGGGCGCCGCGCATCCAGTCGCCGAGGGTGTCGACCTTCAGCAGGGCGCTGGACTTGGCCTGCTCGTCCGCCGTGCCGGTCTGGCTGACACAGTAGAGGTTCGAGCCGGTCTGGCGATCATACCAGTTGTTGGCGACGATCCCGGTCTTGTTCGGATGGTCGCCGGTGAGCAGGGTGGAGTGGCCGGGGCAGGTCTCGGTGGCCGCGTGGCTCTGATAGCCGGTGAACACCCGCCCGGCGGACAGGCGCTTCAGGCCGCCGGTGAAGCCGGGGGCATAGGTGCGGTAGAGGTCGAGGCTGAACTGGTCGACGGCAATCACCACCACCAGCTTCGGTGCCAACCCGGTCGATGCCGATGCCGATGCCGATGCCGATGCCGGCGGTGTCGGCGTCGGTGCTGCCATGGCCGTTGCCGCGGCCGCCGATATCCCGGCCATCATTCCCAGTACCGACCCGAGGCGCATGTTCCACTCCCTATTCGATTGGCGGTCCGGCATTCGGGGGAGGCTGACCCGCCGGGCCCGGATCCGGCCCCGAGGACCGGATTGCAGCACCCGCTTGTTCGCCCCGACCACCGGGTCCGATACCCTTAACGCAGATCTGTAACGGTTTTCCAGACGTGCCCGGATGCGGGGCCCGGCGCGGGATTTCGTCCGTACCCGGCAGGCGCCGGGGCAATGTGACGGTTTCTGAAAAAGCGGTTGACAGTGAGATCTGGGGCGACTAGAAACCGCGCTCCTCGCCGCCGC
>DAINBM010000364.1:0-2971 GCA_036732965.1 Caulobacteraceae bacterium
TGCTGCGGATCGCGGAGCCCGGGCAGATCGCGGGTCTCAGCCGCCTCGCCCATGAGGCGGAGGTCTCCACCGTCGCGGCCGATGCGTCGCCCTATCCCTCCGTCGGCGACAATGCCGAGGCCCTGCTGGCCCTGCGCCCGGACCTCGTGGTGGTCAGCGCCTACACCGCCCGCCCGACGCGGGAGAGCCTGCGGCGGGCCGGTGTCCGGCTGCTGGAGGTGGTCCCCCAGCTGACGGTGGCCGACAGTCTGGCCCAGGTCCAGGCCGTGGCCGACGCCATCGGCCACCCGGACCGGGGCCGGGCCCTGACCGCACGGATCCTTGCGGCCCTCGACCGGGCGATCCCCCCGGCGGCCTCCGCCGCCCGGCCCCGGGCGCTGGTGTTCCAGAATGCAGGCTTCGTCGCAGGCACCGGGACCCTGATCGACGACATGCTGCGGCGGACGGGGTTTCGCAACATGGCCCGGACCTATGGTCTGAGCGGGTTTGGCGACCTCGCGCTGGAGCGGGTGGTGGCCGACCCGCCGGATGTGCTGCTGGCGGCGCTTCCCCGGCCCGGTGCGCCGGCCTGGGGCGATCGCGTGCTACGCCATCCGGCCCTGTTGAAGCTGGCCGACCGCATGCGGATCGAGCCCTTTCCGGAAGGCCTGCTCCTGTGCGGTGGCCCGGTGCTGCTGCAGACGGCCCCGCGTCTGGCCGCCATCCACCGGCGGATGACGGGGCGGCCCGCATGACCCGGCTGGAGGGGATGCTGCTGACGGCGCTCGCCCTTGTGGCGGTGGCCTCCGTGTGGGCGGGGCCGGTGGCGACACCCCTGTCCGTGCTGGCCCATCCGGGCGATCCCCGGTTCATCATCCTGACACAGCTGCGGCTGCCCCGGGTGCTGCTGGCCGTGCTGGTGGGCGGGGCCATGGGCCTGTCGGGCGCGGCCCTGCAGGGCTATTCCCGCAACGCGCTGGCCGATCCCGGCGTGCTGGGTGTCTCGTCCATGGCCAGCGCCGGCGCGGTGATTGCCCTCTATTTCGGCCTCACCACCCAGGCCACCCCCTGGGCCCTGCCGATCAGCGCCGCCCTCGGCGCCGCGCTGGGGGGCGGTCTCCTGATGGCCCTGGCCGGCTGGAGCGAGAGCGCCACCACCTTCATCCTCGCCGGTGTGCTGCTGAACACCCTGGGGGGCGCGGCCACGGCGCTGGCGCTCAGTCTCGCCCCCGGTCCCTGGGCCCAGGCTGAGATCGTCAACTGGCTGATGGGCAGCCTCGCCGACCGCAGCCTGGACGAGGTGATCCTGGCCGCGCCCTTCATCCTGGCCGGCTGCGGGCTGATGCTCCTCACCGGCCGGGCCCTGGATGCGCTGACGCTCGGGGACGCCGCCGCGGCGGGCCTAGGGGTGTCCCTGCCACGGCTGCGGAGCCTGCTGATCCTGGCCGTCGCCCTGTCCGCGGGGGCCAGCGTTGCGGTCAGCGGTGTGATCGGCTTTGTCGGCCTCATCATCCCGCACCTGCTGCGGCCCCACGTGGGTGCGCGGCCGTCGGCCCTGTTGATCCCCAGCCTGATCGGCGGTGCCCTGCTGCTGCTGGTGGCGGACACAGCCGTGCGGCTGGCCCCCACGCCGGCCGAGCTGAAGCTGGGCGTTGCCATGGCGGTGGTCGGGGCCCCGTTCTTCCTTTGGGTCCTCGTCCGGGGCGGGGTCCAGGGCCGCTGGAGCCGGGACGCATGAGCGGGTCGAGCACACAGTCCGATCCGGCGATCCGCGGCCTGTCCGCCCACGACCTCGGGCTCTGCCGGGGACGCCGCCGGGTGCTGGACGCCATCGATCTGGCCCTTAGGCCTGGGGAGATCACCGTGGTCATCGGCCCCAACGGGGCGGGCAAGTCGACCTTGATCGCAGCCCTGGCCGGTCTGCTGCCGCCGGTCTCGGGGGAGGTCCGGCTCGACGGTGGGCGTCTGTCGGACATGGAGCGCCGCGCCCGGGCCCGGCGGATTGCGCTGCTGCCCCAGCATACCGACATCGCCTGGCCCATCGCGGCCCGCAGCCTGGTGGAGCTGGGCCGGATCCCGCATCAGGGGGCCTTCGGGCTGTCCGCATCGGACACGGCGGCGGTCGACCGGGCGCTCACCGCCGCCCGGGCGCTGGACCTTGCCGACCGGCCGGTGGCGGACCTGTCCGGGGGAGAGCGGGCGCGGGTGCTGATCGCCCGGGCCCTGGCCGGGGAAGCGGACTGGCTGCTGGCGGACGAGCCCCTGGCCGGCCTCGACCCCGGCCACGCCCTCGACGCCCTGGCCCTGTTCCGGGCAGAGGCGGACCGGGGCGCCGGGGTGGTGCTGACCCTTCATGACCTCGATCTGGCGGCCCGCACGGCGGACCGGATCGTGGTGCTGGGCAACGGGCAGGTCCAGGCGGACGGGCCGCCCGCCACGGTCCTCACCCCCGGTCTGCTGCAACGGGTCTATGGGGTGGAGGCCGAGGTCACGGTGACGCCGGCGCGGGTGCGGATCGACATCCTGGGGCGGGAGACCCGAGGGGCTTGACCCTTGTCCGGGAGGACCAGGTCCGGCACTGTCGGGCATCATGTACCTGATCCTCAAAGCCACCCTGTCCGGCATCGTCATCGCCATCGCCTCCCAGCTCGCCCGGCGTTACCCCGGTTTCGGCGCGCTGGTGGCGTCGCTGCCGCTGGTGTCCATTCTCGGCGCGATCTGGCTCTGGAAGGACCGGCCCGATCCGGCGAACATGGCCCAGCATATGGAGGCGACCTTCTGGTACGTGTTGCCGTCCCTGCCCATGTTCCTGGTGATCCCCGCGATGCTCCGCGCAGGCGTGCCGTTCTGGCTGGCGCTGATCGCAGGGTGCGGGCTGACCGTCGGCCTCTATCTGGTCATGTCCTGGCTGGCACCGAGGATCGGTCTGCGGCTTTAGCCCGGTCCGGCGACGCCCGCTGTAGGCCCGGAGGGACTCGAACCCCCAACCAGA
>DAINBM010000365.1:0-2970 GCA_036732965.1 Caulobacteraceae bacterium
CGCGCGCCACAAACCTCCCCAGCGTCACTCCGCCGCGGGGGCCGGGGCCTTCTTCTTCACGTACACAGTCTGGGCGTTGGTGTATTCCAAGAGCCCTTCGAGAGCGCCTTCGCTGCCGAGGCCCGACTGCTTCATGCCGCCGAAGGCCCCCATCGGGGAGAGGTAGCCTGCCTCGTTGATCCACACCGTGCCGGAGGCGATGCGGCTGGCCAGTTCGAACGCCCTGTCCTCGTCCGCGCTCCAGATCGACGCCCCCAGGCCATAGTCGGTGGCATTGGCCCTGGCGATCACGTCGTCGACATTGTCGAACTTCATCAGCGGCAGGACCGGGCCGAACTGCTCCTCCTGCACGATGCGGCTGTCCTCGGGCGGGTTGTCGATGATGCTGATCGGCACGAAATAGCCGGGGCCGGGGGACGCCTCGCCCCCCAGCACGAACTTGTAGCCCTTGGCCTTGGCGTCGGCGATCAGCTCCAGCACCCGGCCGTATTGCTGCTTGTTGTTGATCGGCCCGATCTGGGAGCCCTGCTCGGCTCCGTCGCCGACCTTGACGGTCCTGGCATAGGCCACCAGGGCATCGCGCAGGGGCTCGTAGATGTCCTTGTGCACATACATCCGCTTGGTGGCGATGCAGATCTGGCCGGTGTTGCGGAAGGCCGCCCAGAACAGCTGCTCGGCCACCTGTTCCACGTCCACGTCGGGCATGACGATGGCGGCGTCGTTGCCGCCCAGTTCCAGGGTCACCCGCTTGAGGGACGTGGCGGCGCTGGCCATGACCTTGCGGCCTGTGGCGGTGGATCCTGTGAAGCTGATCTTGTCGATGCCCGGATGGCTGGTCATCCAGGGACCCAGATCATCCCCGCCGGAGACGATGTTCAGGACCCCGTCCGGCAGCACGCCCCGCAGCAGTTCCCCGATCTTCAGGGTGGTCAGCGGCGTGAAGGGGGAGGGCTTGAGCACCAGGGTGTTGCCCGCCAGCAGGGCCGGCGCGACCTTGAACATGGCCAGGATGATGGGGAAGTTCCAGGGCGCGATGGCCCCCACCACGCCGATGGGCACATGGCGGGTCTCGCCCCGGCGCTCGGCGGTGTCCTCCACCACGGTGGTGGGGATGTCCAGGGACGAGATGGCCTGGCACCAGTAGGCCCCGCCCATGATGTCACCGATGGCGTCTGCATGGGGCTTGCCCTGCTCGGAGGTCAGAAGCCGCTTCAGGTCCTCGAGATTGGCGGCCAGCACCCCGGCAATGGCCAGCAGGGCCTTGCGCCGCTCGGCGATCGGCGTGGCGCTCCAGGCCGGGAAGGCGGCACGGGCGGCGGCCACCGCGTCATCCAGCTGGGTGCGGGCGCAATCGGGTGCCTCGGCGACGACCGTCTCGTTTGCCGGGTTCAACACCGGGAAGCTCGCCGCCCCGGCGACGCCCTTGCCGCCGATGGTGAGGGTGAAATCCTTGTCGAAGGCAATGCTCATGGCGCGGCTCCCGTGATGTGTCTGGCGTTTGGCTCGAGTGTCCGACCAACCGCGGCCCGTGACAAGCGTGACGCCGCGTCAGGCCTCGGGCCGGTGTCGGGCCAGGACCTCGTCCCAGAAGGGCCGGTCGTGCTTCGCCCACGCATGGGCGCCCAGGGGCAGGCGTCCGCCGTTCAGTTCGACGACGCGACGGGGCCGGGATTCCGCTGCAAAGGCCACCACGGCCTCCGGCGGCGGAAGGCGGAACTGCGCGCTGAAGAGGGGCGCGTAATAGATCCAGAACTCGTCCTCCGCCCGGTCGAAGTCGGCGACCAGGGCGTCTGCGCCGCCGCCCTTGCGCAGAAACCGCAGCAGGTAGCGCAGATAGGTCGATTTCAGGTACTGCCGCGCCATCGGCCCGCTGATCCGCGACAGCGACGCAGACGTCGCCCGCAGCACGGCCAGGTGGTCGGCAACCCGGCGCAGGGAGAAGCCGCCATTGCCCACCGACTTCAGCTGTCCGTTCCGCCGGAAATAGGGGGCACCGTAATAGGACCAGGGCCTCTCCAGCCAGTCCCCGATCTGGGGGCCGAGCAGCAGGCAATCGGTCTGGAAGATGAGGATGGAACCGTAGGCCGCGAACAGCTCGTAGAACCAGGGCGACATCATCATGGCGTTGTAGGCAGAGATGCCGTCGAAATTCGCCGGATCCAGCGCGAGGGTCTGGAACCCCGTCGTGTCGAAGGCCAGCTCCAGGCCGCGGGGGTGCAGCAACAGCTTCGGCCAGTCGCCGCCGAACCGGCGGAGGGTCGCAAGACCCGTCTCCTCGTCGGCGGTCAGGGTGCGGGTGATCACCGGCGTGACGATCAGCAGGGGACCGCTGCCGGAGGGCCTCTGCGCCGTCTCCGGGACCAGGGGGACGCGGCCGGGCGGGAGGTAGCTGCGCATGTCCCCCCTCCCGGGTCGTGGCGTGTCGGTCCCCGTTCTAGCGACATCGGCGGCGTGACGCCATCGGCGGGGGCGGGCGCTGTTCGTGGTTCCGTCACACCGCAGCGTTACCATATGTCCATAGTGTTGCGTTGGAGGGGGAGATCAGGGCCATGCGCGAGACGTTTCACGCCTGTTTCCGGGAAGAGAAGTCCGGCCGGGAGATGTGCATCCTCACCGATCGCGAGCCCCAGACCCAGCCGGTGGAAGTGCTGAAGCAGACCGCCGCCAGCATGTACCGGACGGCGGCCCATTTGCTGCAGCTGACCCGTACCGGTGCCGGCTGGCCGCCCAAGGGCTGAGCCTGCGCGAGGCGCGGGTGTCAGGCTTCCGATCCGCCCGTGCCGGTGGGGGGCTTCCCGCCATTGGCTCTGTCTGCTGCGAGGTTGCGCAATTCGGCAAGGCGTCCGATAGAGCGTCGGGGACCCGTACGGTCGAGGTCTTGGATGCGACAGGTGGTCTGCCTAAAGGGCCAGATCGGGCGACGCGGAGTGTTCGGACACCATGGACGGCCCCACGGTCACGGTCATCATC
>DAINBM010000366.1:0-2952 GCA_036732965.1 Caulobacteraceae bacterium
CAGCTGGTCGCCGATGCGGACCGGCCGCCGGAAGCTGAGGCTCTGGGAAATGTAGATCGCCCCCGGCCCGGGCAGTTCCGACGCGATCAGGGCCGAGATGTAGGCTCCCGACAGCATGCCGTGGGCGATGCGCCCCTTGAACGGTGTGGTCTGGGCAAAGGCCTCGTCGAGATGGACGGGATTGTGATCGCCGGAAACGTCGGCGAAGGCCCGGATGTCCGCGTCACCGATCACATGCTCTCGGCTGGCGGACAAGCCGACCGACAGGTCCTCGAACTGGTAGCCCTTGCTCATTCCCGGCCTCTCCCGCACACGCACATCGACTGTCTTAGCGCCCTGCGTCCGACGTCACCAGACCAGATGAGGGATCGCATAGGCAGGGGCAAGACCCTGCCCCTGCAGCAGCGCGGCGATCCGGTGGAGACCGACCTGGCCGTCAGGCCCGCGGACATCGGCGGCATGGATACCGTCGGTGACGAACAGGCAATCGATGCCCTGACCCTGCGCGCCTGCCACATCGGTGATCAGGCCGTCGCCGATGGCCAGGACCCGACGGCGATCGACGGGCCGTCCCAGCCTCTGGGCGGCGTCCTCGAGGGCCAGGTCATAGATCGGGGCGTGGGGCTTGCCCGCCATCACGGCCCGGCCGCCCAGGCTCTCGTAGAGATCCGCAAGCGCTCCGGCACAATAGATCATGTGGTCGCCGCGCTGCACCACCCGGTCGGGATTGGCGCAGACCATCGGCAGGCCGCGCGCGGCGGCAACCGTCAGGGCGGCGCGGTAGTCTTCCGGGGTCTCCCGCTCGTCGTCGAACAGGCCGGTGGTACAGATGAAGGTGGCCGTTTCCACCGTCCCCCGGGTCAGGTCCAGCCCCGCATAGAGGGGCTCGTCCCGGGGCGGTCCCACGGCCCACACCGGGCCCGGCGCATGGCGGCGAAGTTCGGCCCGGGTGGCGTCGCCGGACGTGACGAATCCGGACCAGGCGTGGTCGGGCACCATCAGGGCGTGAAGCTGGGGCTTCACGTCCTCGGCGGGGCGGGGGGCATTGGACACCAGGATCACGGGAATGCCGCGTTCCGCCTGGGCCCGGCTGAGGGCATCGCAGGCAGCGGCAAAGCTTTCCCGCCCGTTGTGGATCACGCCCCAGACGTCGCAGAAGATCGCGTCATAGCCGTCCAGGATCTCGGACAGGCCGGAGATCAGCCGGGGAGGGGTGTCGTGGGCGGTTGCGGTCATGTCTCTGGGCTAGACGGCGGGACGGGCGAGGTCAACGCGCAATCCGATGGGGCGTCCGGTGGCGTGCGGGCCCTAGAGGTTGGCGCGGCGCCATGCGGACGGTCTTGCCATCTCGGCAGCCGCATCCGCCTGGGTCTGGGCCATCGCGGCCGGCGACGGCTGCGGGGCCGGTTCGCTCAGAACGGACTCGCGAATGGCGCGGGGCTCTCCGAACAGGTGCCCCTGGGCAAAGGCGACATCGAGGTCGAGGATGTCCACCACCTGGCGCTCGTGTTCCACCTTCTCGGCGATCAGTTCGACCCCGTACCGGCGGGTCAGGGCTGCATAGTCCGCATAGTGCAGGTCCTTCAGCGCCGGGATCGACTTGCGGGCCGCGTCGTCCAGCAGGGATCCGAGCAGCAGGTCGGCGGAGACCTTGACGAATTTCACTTCCGAGCGGGACAGATCCGCGAAGTTGAAGTCGAGGGCCTGGACCTTGTCGAGGGAGAAGCGGAAGCCGAGGTCCGCCAGGCGCCCCATGTTGCGCTGCTCGAGCGCACTGCGCCGGTCGAAGCTGTCCTGCCCCAGTTCAAAGATCACGGACCCAGCCAGGTCCCGGTTCTTGGACATGAACTCCAGGAACTGCGGGAAGAAGGACTCGTCGCCCAGGCTGGTGAGGGAGATGTTGCAGAAGATCCCCACCTTGCGATCCTGCTTGGCAAAGCGCCGGACGACCTGCACGCAGCGCAGCAACAGCAGGTTGTCGATGGTCGAGATCAGGCCGCCGGGCTCTGCCACGGTCAGGAATTCCGCGGGCATCATGACCCGGCCGGTCACATCCCGCAGGCGGGTATAGCTCTCGTAGTACATCGTCCGCCGCTGGGGCAGGCTGACCACGGGCTGGAGATAGAGGTCGACCCGGTTCTCTGCCAGGGCCTCGCGCACGGCGTGGATGAGGGCGGTGACCTGATGGTCCGGCGCCGGTGCGGCCATGACCCGCGACCCCGCCCGGGCGTGCACCGCCGCCAGTTCCTCGTCGAGGGTCTCCCCGAGACGCGCCACCAGATCCTCCAGCAGGCGAACCTCGGACGTCAGCGCCTGGGCCCGGGCGTCGGTCTCCCGGTGCAGGCTGTCGGCCATGGCCTCCAGCGCCGCCTGGGTGTCTTCCAGCTGGTCCGCGAGCAGGCCATGGGCGTCGGCAAGGCTGGTCAGCTCCCGACGCAGCTCGCCGACGGACATGCCCCGGGCGATCATGTTGTGAAGGCCGAAGGCCAGACCGAGGGTCCCGACGAGGACGGCAGCACCGGCCCCCCATCCTGCGTCCGCCCGCCAGAAGACGGCGGCCAGGGCCAGCGAGAGGCAGAGATATCCCCCCGACAGGAGGAAGGTCACGGCTTTTTTCATGGGTCAGGCCAGCGCTTCAAGGACTGATTCGGGCGAATCACACCTGGAAGTATGCGACGCCTTCCCGGAATTGGCGATTCCGCCGGGTCAGATGCCGGCGCCCAGATCCAGGGTACGAAGCGCGGCCTCGTGCGCCAGCGCCTCCTGCTTCAGCCAGCCGACAAAGGCCTTGACCTGGGGCAGGCGGCCCTTGGCCTTGGGGTGCACCACATAATACGAAAAGTCGACCACGGTGGCGATGTCGAGGGCGGTCACCAGGCGGCCGGCGTCGAGGTCCGCCTGGGCCAGGGCCCGCTTGGCGAGGGCGACGCCACGGCCGTTCATCGCCGCCTC
>DAINBM010000367.1:0-2949 GCA_036732965.1 Caulobacteraceae bacterium
GTGGCCATCGGCGCCGAGGTGATGCCGGGGGACATTCTGGTCGGCAAGGTCACGCCGAAAGGCGAAAGCCCGATGACGCCGGAAGAAAAGCTCCTTCGCGCCATCTTCGGTGAAAAGGCTTCGGACGTCCGCGACACCTCGCTCCGTCTGCCGCCTGGCGTCGCAGGAACGATCGTCGAGGTCCGTGTGTTCAACCGGCACGGCGTCGACAAGGACGAACGCGCTCTGGCCATCGAGCGCGCGGAAATCGAGCGTCTGGGCAAGGACCGGGATGACGAGTTCGCCATCCTGAACCGCAACATCCAGGGCCGTCTGCGCGAGCTTCTGGTCGGCAAGACCGCCGTGTCGGGTCCCAAGGGGCTCGGCCGCGGCGAGATCACGCTGGACAAGCTGAACGAGATACCGGCGGGCTTGTGGTGGCAGATCGCCCTCGACGACGAAAAGACGATGGGCGAGCTGGAGGCGATGAAGCGCCAGTTCGACGAGGCCCGCAAGCGTCTGGACCGCCGGTTCGAGGACAAGGTCGACAAGCTGCAGCGCGGCGACGAACTGCCTCCGGGCGTGATGAAGATGGTCAAGGTGTTCGTGGCGGTGAAGCGCAAGCTGCAGCCGGGCGACAAGATGGCCGGCCGTCACGGGAACAAGGGGGTCATCTCCAAGATCCTGCCGGTGGAGGACATGCCGTTCCTCGCCGACGGCACCCATGTGGACATCGTGCTGAACCCGCTGGGCGTGCCGTCGCGCATGAACGTCGGTCAGATCTTCGAGACCCACCTGGGCTGGGCCTGCGCGGGCCTGGGCCGCCAGATCTCGCGGCTGATGGAGGACTGGCAGGCCGGTGGACAGCGCGACGCGCTGGTCGAGCGCCTGCGGGACATCTACGGCCCCGACGAGGAACTGCCGGACACCGACGACGAACTGCTGGAACTGGCCCGCAACCTCGGCAAGGGCGTTCCCATCGCCACGCCGGTGTTCGACGGGGCCCGCATCGGCGACATCGAGGACATGCTGGAATCCGCCGGTCTCGACCGGTCGGGCCAGAGCGTCCTCTATGACGGCCAGACGGGGAACCAGTTCAAGCGTCCGGTGACGGTCGGCTACATCTACATGCTGAAGCTGCACCACCTGGTGGATGACAAGATCCACGCCCGCTCGATCGGTCCGTACTCCCTGGTCACCCAGCAGCCGCTGGGGGGCAAGGCCCAGTTCGGCGGTCAGCGCTTCGGGGAAATGGAAGTCTGGGCGCTGGAAGCCTACGGCGCGGCCTACACCCTGCAGGAGATGCTGACGGTGAAGTCCGACGACGTGGCCGGCCGGACCAAGGTCTACGAGGCCATCGTCCGCGGCGACGACAGCTTCGAGGCCGGCATCCCGGAGAGCTTCAACGTGCTCGTCAAGGAAATGCGGTCCCTGGGCCTGAATGTGGAGCTGGAGACCAACTCCTGATCCGCTGAGGCGATCCCAGACTGCGCAGCCAACGCCGCGCGTCCGCTGAAGGTCCAGATGACCCGGCGGGCGCGCGGCGCCCGAAACATCCAAGGCGGGCCAAGGCCCCCGATGAGGAACTCCGATGAACCAGGAAGTCCTGAATATCTTCAATCCGGTCCAGGCCCTGCCGACCTTCGACCAGATCCGCATCTCCCTCTCCAGCCCGGAAAAGATCCGCAGCTGGTCCTTCGGGGAGATCAAGAAGCCCGAGACGATCAACTACCGGACCTTCAAGCCGGAGCGGGATGGTCTGTTCTGCGCCCGCATCTTCGGGCCGACCAAGGACTACGAGTGCCTGTGCGGCAAGTACAAGCGCATGAAGTACAAGGGCATCATCTGCGAAAAGTGCGGCGTGGAAGTCACGCTCGCCCGCGTCCGTCGCGAGCGGATGGGGCATATCGAGCTGGCCTCGCCCGTCGCCCACATCTGGTTCCTGAAGTCCCTGCCGTCGCGCATCGCCATGATGCTCGACATGCCGCTGAAGGACATCGAGCGGGTCCTGTATTTCGAACAGTACATCGTCACCGAGCCGGGCCTCACCCCGCTGAAGCAGCACCAGCTGCTGACCGAGGATGACTATGTCCGCTATCAGGACGAGTTCGGCGACGACAGCTTCACCGCCGAGATCGGTGCGGAGGCCGTCCGCAACCTGCTGATGGCCATCGACCTCCACCAGGAGGCGGACCGCCTGCGGGGCGAACTGGCGGACAATCCGTCGGAAATGAAGCAGAAGAAGGCGTCCAAGCGCCTGAAGATCATCGAGGCCTTCATCGAGTCCGGCAACCGCCCGGAATGGATGATCATGACCGTCGTGCCGGTGATCCCGCCGGAGCTGCGTCCACTGGTGCCGCTGGACGGCGGCCGCTTCGCCACCTCCGACCTGAACGACCTCTACCGCCGGGTGATCAACCGGAACAACCGCCTGAAGCGCCTGATCGAGCTGCGCGCCCCGGACATCATCATCCGCAACGAGAAGCGGATGCTGCAGGAAGCCGTGGACGCCCTGTTCGACAACGGCCGCCGCGGCCGGGTCATCACCGGGGCCAACAAGCGCCCGCTGAAGTCCCTGGCCGACATGCTGAAGGGCAAGCAGGGCCGGTTCCGCCAGAACCTGCTCGGCAAGCGCGTGGACTATTCCGGCCGTTCGGTGATCGTGGTCGGTCCCGAGCTGAAGCTGCACGAGTGCGGCCTGCCGAAGAAGATGGCGCTGGAGCTGTTCAAGCCGTTCATCTATGCGCGACTGGACGCCAAGGGCCTGTCAGGCACCGTCAAGCAGTCCAAGCGCATGGTCGAGCGTGAGCAGCCGCAGGTCTGGGACGTGCTGGAAGAGGTGATCCGCGAGCACCCGGTTCTGCTGAACCGCGCGCCCACGCTTCACCGCCTCGGCATCCAGGCCTTCGAGCCCAAGCTGATCGAGGGCAAGGCCATCCAGCTGCACCCGCTGGTCTGCGCGGCCTTCAA
>DAINBM010000368.1:0-2948 GCA_036732965.1 Caulobacteraceae bacterium
GAGGTGATCCACGTGGATGCGGGCTTCCACATGATCGGCCTGCCGGACGAGGCACCGGAATAGGGCACATTCCCGGCCCGTCTGTCTCGCCCGCTTCACGAACCGGCGCTACACTGGGTCATGACTGAGCTGAAGACCCCTGACGCCATCGTCGACGCCCTTGAGGACGCGTATGCCGCCGCCGTCGGTCGGCTGCGCTCCGCCCTCCAGCATTATCTGGTGACCGGAGGGCCGCCGGACCGGGCCGCCCGGCTGGCGGGGGCCTTCGCCTATCCGGAGCTCCGCCTCACCTATCGTCAGGACGGTGTCACCCCGCGGCCGCACCGGGCCTATGCCCTGCTGCGCCAGCCAGGCGTCTATGCCGTCACCGTCACCCGCCCGGCCCTGTTCCGGACCTATCTGCGGGAGCAGCTGCAGCTTCTGATGCAGGACTTTCCGGTGACCCTCGACGTCGGCCCGTCGACGGTGGAGATCCCCTATCCCTATGTCCTGGACGGGGCCGTGGACCTCGATCTGCAGGGGGCGGTCAGCACCGATCTGGCCCGCTGGTTCCCGACGACGCATCTCTCTCAGATCGGTGACGAGGTGGCCGACGGGGTCTTCGCACCGGGCCCGACCGATGCCGAGCCCCTCGCCCTGTTCGACGCCCTGCGCGTCGACTTCAGCCTGGCCCGCCTGAAGCACTACACGGGTGCTCCGGCCGACCACACCCAGCCCTACATCCTGTTCACCAACTATCATCGTTATGTGGACGAGTTCGTCCGCTGGGGCGTGGCCGAGATCGCCCGGGGCGGGCCCTATACCCGGTTGTCCTGCGCGGGCGGGGTCGTCGTGGACCGGACCACGCCGGACGCAGAACGCCAGGTGGCCGAGGCTCCCTGGCGCAAGCACCAGATGCCCGCCTATCATCTGATGCGCGAGGACGGTCAGGGCGTCACCCTGGTGAACATCGGCGTCGGCCCGTCCAACGCCAAGACCATCACCGATCATCTGGCGGTGCTGCGACCTCAGGCCTGGATGATGATCGGCCACTGCGGCGGCCTGCGCCACAGCCAGACCATCGGCGACTATGTGCTGGCCCATGCCTATCTGCGGGACGATCACGTCCTCGACGATGCCCTGCCGCCGGAAATCCCGATCCCGCCCATCGCCGAGGTCCAGCTGGCCCTGTTCCAGGCGGCGGAGCGGGTGACGGGGGAGAGCGGCGACGCCCTCAAGACCCGCCTGCGCACCGGCACGGTGGTGACCACGGACGACCGGAACTGGGAACTGCGCTACGCCATCTCGGCGCTGCGCTTCAACCAGTCCCGGGCCGTGGCCATCGACATGGAAAGCGCCACCATCGCCGCCCAGGGCTATCGCTTCCGGGTGCCTTACGGAACGCTCCTGTGCGTCTCGGACAAGCCCCTGCACGGGGAGCTGAAACTGCCCGGCCAGGCCAACCGCTTCTACGAGCAGGCCATCAGCCAGCATCTGCGCATCGGCATCACCGCGGTGGATGTGCTGCGGGAGGAGGGCCAGCGCCTGCACAGCCGCAAGCTCCGCGCCTTCGATGAACCCCCGTTCCGATGACGACCCCTGGACAAGAGGCATGACCATGAGCCGAATCCTGGCCTTTGAGGGCGTCGACAACTTCCGGGACTACGGGGACTATGCGACGCACCACGGGGCCCGCCTGACCCGGGGCGTCCTCTACCGCTCGGCCCACCATGCCCGGGCCACGGACGCGGACCTGCGGAAGATGGCCGCCCTGGGCCTCGCCACCATTGTCGACCTGCGTCGCAAGAGCGAGCGGGACCGGGACCCGAACCGCCGTCCGACCCCCTGTGCTGCCCGGGTCATCGAGAACGACATCGGCGATGTGGGTGTCGCCCCGCACATGACCTTCGTGGCCAGCCAGGAGCTGACGCCTGAGTCGGTCCGCGGCTTCATGATCGAGGAATATCGCCGCATTCCCTTCGAGCCACGGCACCTCGACCTCTATCGCCGCTACTTCCAGGCGGTGGCGGCCGCCGAGGGGCCGGTGGTGATCCACTGCGCTGCCGGCAAGGATCGCACCGGGCTGCTGGCCGCCCTGACCCACAAGGTGGTGGGCGTCCATGACGACGACATCTACGAGGACTACCTCCTCACCAATTCCGCCGCCCGGATCGAGGAACGGGCCCCGACGGTGCAGCAGACCATCCGGGACAACAGCGGCCGCACCCCGTCGCTGGCGGCGGTCCGGGCGTTCCTCGGCGTGCTGCCCGACTATCTGGACGCGGCGTTTGCCGAGATCGACTCCGGTCACGGGGCGCTGGACGCCTATCTGGAGCGGGCCCTGGGCGTCGATGCCGACATGAAGGCGCGGATCCGGGCCCGGCTGCTGGCCTGACGGGTCTTCGCGGCGGTAATGATTCGCAAGTCAGAACAGTGCTAAGCAGACTGCGAGGCCCCCGCCTGACGGGCGGCCCGTCATGAAACGCCCGCGGATGAACCGGGCCGAAGCAGGAAGATCATGTCCAACGACCAGCGCAGCCTGACCGATCAGGAAGCCCTCGACTTCCACCGGTACCCGACCCCGGGCAAGATCGCCGTGACGGCCACCAAGCCCATGGCCACCCAGCGGGATCTGAGCCTCGCCTATTCCCCCGGCGTGGCCGCGCCGGTCCACGCCATCGCCGCCGATCCCGATGCGGCCTATGACTACACCTCCAAGGGCAACCTGGTGGCCGTGATCTCCAACGGCACGGCGATCCTCGGCCTCGGCGACCTGGGGGCCCTCGCCTCCAAGCCGGTGATGGAGGGCAAGAGCGTGCTCTTCAAGCGCTTCGCCGATGTGGACTCCATCGACATCGAACTGACCTCGAAGGATCCCGACGAGATCATCACCGTGGTGAAGAACATCGGTGTGACCTTCGGCGGCATCAATCTGGAGGACATCAAGAGCCCGGAATGCTTCCGCATCG
>DAINBM010000369.1:0-2939 GCA_036732965.1 Caulobacteraceae bacterium
ACCCGGACCGCCCCGACGGGATCACCGGCGGCATTGGCGGGCAGGGTCAGAGCCGCCCGCTTCCACACGGTCTGGACCGCCGTGTCCAGGACAATGGCGGCGACCAGACCCAGAACCAGCCGGGGCGGCAGCTTCCGGCGGTGGGGCGCGGACGGTGGCGGATCGGATCCCATGGGCGTTCTTAGGCATCCCGCCCCCCGGTCCGCAAGTCGCGGCTGCGTCCGACAGATGACAGGTTCATGAAACCCGCGCCCCCGACCGAGGCCCAAGCTGCGACAGGTGTTGACATTTTCGGCCATTGGTCGAGAAGAGACCGCTTCCTCGGTGACGCCCCCGGCGCGATTTCCGCGACCCGGGGCTTCTGCTTTCGGGAGCAGCTCCATGTCCGACATCGACGTTCCGGTCCCCGCTGATCACCTGATGGGCGTGTACAATCGCGCGCCCCTGGCCTTCGACCGAGGCCGAGGCGTGCGCCTGATCACCGAGGACGGCGAGGAATATCTGGACTGCATGGCGGGCATCGCCACCTGCGGTCTCGGACACGCCCATCCCCGGCTGGTGGAGGCGGTGAAGCGCCAGTCGGAAAAGCTCTGGCACGTCTCCAATGTGTTCCGGATCAAGGAGCAGGAGGTCCTGGCCCAGCGGCTGACGGACGCGTCCTTCGCCGACGTGGCCTTCTTCACAAATTCCGGGGCCGAGTCCCTGGAATGCGCCCTCAAGACCGCCCGCAAGTATCACAGCGCCAACGGCCAGCCGGAGCGGATCGATGTAATCGGCTTTGACGGTTCGTTCCACGGCCGGACCTATGCCACCATCAATGCCGCTGGCAATCCGTCCTATGTGGAGGGCTTCGGCCCCCGCCTGCCGGGCTATGTCCAGGTGAAGTTCGGGGATCACGAGGCGCTGAAGGCGGCCATCGCGGCGCCGACCACCGCCGCCGTTCTGCTGGAACCCGTGCAGGGCGAGGGCGGGGCCCGGGCCGTGCCCGATCACTGCCTGCGGGACCTGCGGGCGCTCTGCACCGAGCATGGCGTCCTGCTCATCCTGGACGAGGTCCAGTGCGGCCTCGGCCGGACGGGGCAGCTGTTCGCCCATGACTGGGCGGGCGATGCCAGGCCCGACATCATGGCCCTCGCCAAGGCCCTCGGAAACGGCTTTCCGGTGGGGGTCTGCCTCGCCACCGCCGAGGCGGCCAAGGGCATGACCACCGGGGCCCACGGGTCCACCTATGGCGGCAATCCCTTCGCCATGGCCGTGGCGACCGAGGCGTTCGACGAACTGTCGAACCCGGACCTGCTGGCCCATGTGCGCGACGTGGCCGGCTATTTCACCCAGCAGCTCGAGGGGCTGAAGTCCCGCTTCCCGGACATCATCGTCGACATCCGCGGCCGCGGCCTGCTGATCGGCGTGAAGCTGATCCCCAACAACCGCAGCTTCATGGGCTGGGCCCGGGAGGAAAGGCTGCTGATCGCCGGCGGCGGCGACAACTGCGTGCGCCTGCTGCCGCCCCTGATCATCACCCAGGAGGAGGCGCGGGAGGCCATCGAGAAGTTCGAGCGCGCCTGCCTCCGCGCCCGGGCCGATCTGGCTGGAGCCACGGCCTCGTGACCGTCCGGCACTTTCTCGATCTGTGGAAGATCGACGGGGCGGAGCTGCGGGGCATCCTTGACGAGGCCCACCGGCGCAAGGCCGCCCGGGCCGGCTGGCCCACCGGCAGGGTCGATGCGGACGCGCCGCTGAAGGACCGGGTTCTGGCCATGGTGTTCGAGAAGAACTCCACCCGGACCCGCTTCTCCTTCGACGCTGCCATCCGGCAGCTGGGCGGATCCAGCATCATCACCAATGCCGGCGACATGCAGCTGGGTCGTGGAGAACCCATCGAGGACACGGCCCGGGTGCTGTCGCGGATGGTGGACGCGATCATGATCCGCGCCAACCGCCACGAGGACGTGGAACGCCTGGCCCAGGCGGCCACCATCCCGGTGGTCAACGGCCTGACGGACCGCAGCCATCCCTGCCAGATCCTGGCAGACCTCCTGACCATCGAGGAGCGCCGGGGTCCGGTGCGGGGCAAGACCCTGGCCTGGGTCGGGGATGGCAACAATGTCTGCGCCAGCCTGATCCATGCGTCCGGCCGCCTGGGCTTTCGCCTGCGCGTCGCCTGCCCGGCGGACTATCATCCCGATCTGATGGACCTGGCGAGGTCGGGGGATGGGGACGTCACCGTGACCCAGGATGCGGCCCTGGCCGTGGCCGGCGCCGATGCGGTGTTCACCGACACCTGGGTCTCCATGGGGGACACCGACCACGACGCCCGACTGGCGGCCTTCGAGCCCTATTGCGTGGACGAGGACCTGATGGGCCGGGCGGCCCGCGATGCCCTGTTCCTGCACTGTCTTCCCGCCCATCGCGGGGAGGAGGTGACGGACGCGGTCATCGACGGTCCGCAGTCGGTGGTGTTCGACGAGGCCGAGAACCGCCTGCACGCCCAGAAGGCCGTGCTGGTCTGGTGCTTCGGCGGGATCTGACCCGATCCTGAACGAAACGATCCTGAATGAAACGCTCCTGAATGAAACGCTCCTGAATGAAACAGGGGCCGGACGCTGTGCGCCGGCCCCCGTCCGATCATCTCCGTGACAGGTCGGGCCTCAGGACGCCGTTTCCAGGGTGCTGTCCCACTGACCGAGGCTCGCCAGGCCGTTCATCCGCGCCCGGTGGGCAAAGGCCGTCTGGGCGGCGGCAACATTGGCCACCTGGCCGGACCAGGCCTTCTGCGGCGCGGCCTGCAGGGCCCGGCCGTAGGAGAAGGTCATCTTCCACGGGAAGCCGCCGAGACGGTTCATGGCGTCCAGATGCGCCGTGGCCTGCTCGTCCTACTGGCCGCCGGACAGATAGGCGATGCCCGGCACCGCCGACGGCACCGTGGCCTTGAGGCAGGC
>DAINBM010000370.1:0-2931 GCA_036732965.1 Caulobacteraceae bacterium
ATAGCCTCCGGACACCGGGCGGGTGATGGACGGGGTCGGCCCATTTCCCACCGGTGCGAATCAGCGCCTAGCCTTGTCTGTGTCATGATCTTGTAATTCACTCTGACAACATACGGGTGCGACATGGCGGTCGTTGCGATCCCCCAGGCTGGCCTTCCGCGAGCCTCCGTCTGCAGACGGGGGCGCTGAGCCCGTGACGATCAACCCCCTCGGCTCGGCGACCTCCGCCGCCATCGCCGCCGGCATCGGCGGTGTCACGCCCCAGAGCGGTGGGGTGGGGCCGACCGTTCCCCTTCCCGCGCCGGGCAACACCGGGCCGGAGCCGGTTCCGGCCGTGCCGCCCCAGGCCGCGGTGGCCAATCTCATCACCGCCGCCGCCATTGCCCAGGATGGGCTGGCCGGCCTGTTCGCGGACCTGACCGCAGCCCAGGCCGTGACGGCCCTGCCGGATGCGCTGAAATCGGCCATCCAGCAGGTCCTCGCCAGCCAGCCGCCGCTGACCGCGGACATCACCGGGCCGGACCTGCGGTCAGCGGTGTCCCGGTCAGGACTGTTCCTCGAAGCCCAGCTGGCCCAGAGCCTGAACGGCGGCACCGCCCCCGCACTGGCCACCGACTTCAAGGCGCTTCTGCTGCAACTCGTGCAGGGGCTGGCGAACGAGCTGGAGGCCGATCCGGGCGTCATGGCCCTGATGGTGGAAGGTGCCGTGCCGGCTTCCGCAGCGCCGCCGTCGCCCCGGTCCCGCGGGACCGGCCGACCGCCCCCGCCCCTCCGCGGCGGTGTCACCCAGGGTCAGGGCGCGGCCCCCCCCCTGATCGATACCGACATGCCGCAGGAGCCCTTGCTGCGGGTGCTGGATCGCGACGTCCGCGCGGCCCTGGCCCGCCTGGAGCTGAGCCAGGCCGCGTCGGCCCGGTTGCCGGACGGCTCCAGCTTCTGGAAGTTCGAGCTGCCGGTGGCGGCACCGGATGGCGCGGCGGTGGCCCAGTTCGAGATCTCCAGGGATGCTCCGGGTCACGGCGGCAGCCCCGATGCGACGGCCACATGGCGAACCCGTCTCGCCTTGAATGTCACGCCCTCGGGCCCCGTCCAGGCGGAACTGGCCCTCAATGGTGACATGATCCATGTGACGCTCTGGGCGGAAGACACCGACACCCGTACCCTCCTGACCGCCGACCGGATGGCCCTGGCCGATGCCCTGCGGGCTGAGGGGCTGTCCGAGGCCGCGGTCCGCATCGCGCCCGGCGCACCCACACCCCCGCCCGCTCCGGCCGCCGGGGCGCTGCTGAACCGGTCCACATGACCGACCCCGACAAGCCGACCCTCGCCGTCGCCCTGACCTATGAAGCGCCGCGGGCACCGAAGGTGGTGGCCGTGGGACGAGGCCATGTGGGCGAGAAGATCATCGAGGTGGCGCGCGCCAACGGCGTCCCCCTGCGGGAGGATCCGGTCCTGGCCGAGGTCCTGTCCACGGTGGAGATCGACCGAGAGATCCCGGAGAGCCTGTACCGCGCCGTGGCCGTGGTGATCGGCTTCGTGCTCCATGCCAACGCCCGGCGCTGATGGCCCCAGGGCCACAGGAGCGGGACCATCGCCGGCCCATCACAGAGTCCCGTCCCTGCGGGCCCCCGGGTCGTGCTAGTCTGGCCCTCATGACGATCCGGCCCCCTGCACCCCTGTCCCAGCGCCCCTTGCGGCGGGCGATGGTGATCGCGCTTGGCCTCCTGTCCCTCACGGGATGCGCGACCCTGCCGCGGGAGGGCTTCACCGCCGCAGAGCAGGCCGTGGCGTCCCCGGCCGGGTTCAGGAACGTGCGCTTCCCCGAGAATTCGCCCCAGCTGGCCGCCGTGATCGAACAGGCACTGCAACCGGACAGCCGCGGGGATATCACGGCGCTGGCCCTGTCCGGCGGCGGCGCCAACGGGGCCTTCGGCGCGGGCGTGCTCTATGCCTGGACCGAAAGCGGCGAGCTGCCGGCCTTCCAGCTGGTGACCGGCGTCTCCACCGGGGCCCTGACCGCCCCCTTCGCCTTTCTGGGCAAGGGGTGGGAGGAGCGGATGCGGCGGTCCTACACCGAGGGGCCGGTCTATCACCTGCTGAAGGCCAAGGGGCTCTACAGCCTGCTGACGCCGGGGGTGTTCAGCCGGGCCCCGCTGGACGACCTGGTGACGAGCTATGTCACCGACGACCTGATGCGGGCCGTGGCGGCGGAACACGCCCGTGGTCGCCGCCTGCTGGTGGCCACCACCAACCTCGATACCGAACAGCTGATCGTCTGGGACATGGGCGCCATTGCCAGCCATGGCGGGTCCGAGGCGCGCAAGCTGTTCGCCCAGGTGCTGGTCGCCTCCGCCAGCGTGCCGGGCGTGTTCCAGCCGTCCCTGATCCCGGTGGAGGGGATGGGCCACGTCTTTGCCGAGATGCACGTGGACGGCCAGACCGAAAGCGCCTTCTTCGCGGTTCCCCCCGCCCTGGTCCTGAGCCACGCGCCCGACGTCTCAATGCGCAAGGTCCGGATCTTCGTGATCATCAATGGTCAGCTGGAGGGCCGTTTCGCCGTCACGAAGCGCTCCAGCCTGCCGATCCTGGCCCGCAGCTTCGACACGGCGGCCCGGGCGTCCCTGCTCCAGACGGTTCTCTCCACGTCCGAATTCTGCCGCAACAACGGCTGTCAGATGCGCTTCACCGACATTCCGGCCACGGAGCGGGACGACCCCCTCGACTTCAGCCCGGCCCATGTGAAGAGCCTGTTCAAGGCCGGCATGGAGGCCGTTCGGCAGGGCACGGTCTGGCAGAGCCGCGGTCTGGTGCCCTGACCCCCGTCCGTCGGGTCAGCGGGCCGCCGGCCGCTCCGCGATGAACCAGCGACGCAGGATCCTGCGCACCGGCGCATCCACGTCCCGGTCCAGCCGCCACGCCACCAGCACCAGA
>DAINBM010000371.1:0-2897 GCA_036732965.1 Caulobacteraceae bacterium
CCCACCCCATGCCGTCGGAACGTCCTCGCCGAACAGGTACTGCATGAGGTTGCCGAGTTGCGGATCGTGGATCTCCTCGATGCTCTCCTGACGATCCCTGGAATAGAAGATGCCCGCGACCCAGCTCAGGCGCGACTGCGGGTCGGTGGACTGGATGCGCAGTTCCTGGGTGAAGTTCTGCTGGACGTTGGTGATGCTGTTATAGGCGTGATAGTTCGCATACGGATAATTCGGCAGGTTCGGTCCCCGGGCGGTCAGCAGGGGGCTGTCCGTCGCGCCGGAATAGTCGACGCCGGCGTTGCAGGTCACGCCGGACGTGCCGCAGGGCACGCTGCTCGGGTCGGTTCCGCCCGCCACGAAGACGTGACCGATGAATGCCACGTTGTACAGCGTGCCTTCATAGCCGTTCAGCACATATTCCCGGCGATTGAAGCCGGATGTGTTCGAGATGATCTTGGCCTTGCCGAGGTCGTATTCCGCCTTGACCGATGCAAGGTAGAAGTGATCGTAGTCCCCTTGCCGGCCCGGATTGGCGTTCACGAACTTCCCCGACGACCGGTTGGAATAGGCCTCCCAGAAGCTGTTCGTGTCGTTCTGATTGCGTGTCTGGTACTGGACGGTCGGCGTGATCATCAATCGCGATGTGGGGGCCCAGGCCAGACTGGCGCGCCACACCAGCGTGTCGGTCCAGTTGGTGTCGGACTTCACCGTCCGCCCCGAATAGGGGTCTGCCCGGTCCACATAGCCGCCGTCGTGGCGGTCATAGACGCTGAACCTGAAGCCCAGCTTGTCCGTGATGATCGGTCCACCCAGGGCCACACCGGCTTCGACGCTGGGCGCGCCGCCGTCCGTATAGGCGGTTTCTGCGCGTCCGTAGACACTGAAGCTCGTCAGGCTCGGCTGCGGCGTGATGTAGCGGACCGTGCCCCCTTCGGAACCGGCCCCGAACAGCGTGCCCTGGGGACCGCGGAGCACTTCCACCCGGTCGAGGTCGAACACCGCGGGCAGGGTGTTGTTGGAATTGAAGCCCAGGGTCCGCAGCTGGATGGGGGTGTCGTCGATGTATATTCCCGTGGTGGCGTCGCCCGCATTGGATGCGATGCCGCGGATCGAGACGTCCTTGGTGTTGTCGTCGAAGGTGACGCCGGGGGTGTAGCGCGCGATGTCGCCGAAGGACTTGATCCCCTGACGGTCCATCGTCTCCTGGGTGAAGGCGCTGACGGAGATCGGCACCTTGGACAGGACCTGGGAGGTGCGCGTGGCCGTGACCACCACTTCCTTGACGACGGAGGCGTCGTCCTTGGCCGCGACCGGTTGCTCTGCGGCCGTCGCACTCACCGAAAGCACCGCGAGGCAGGCAGAGAGGGCGGTGGTGCCTACCAGCCAGCGGCGGCCGTTCGGAAGAGGCGACATGGGAACATCCTTAGGCGTGTGAGGGTTCTGTGACGTTCTGTTTCGGGTCAGGGCCTGTCAAGGCGTTGTGATCACATATTTCCCGCCTGTGGCTCCAAGCCCACTGGCGCCTGATTCGACGTCACGCTATGGTCGCACAACTGCAGACATGGTTGGAGCGTCTGGCGGCACGCAAGGGTGTCGCCGTGCATGGGCAAGCCCGGACCCCTCACGAACCGCGCGGCCGTCCGCGGCACGGACCGGTGTGAACCGATGGATGCCCGGCGCGTCTGCGGCGCGCCTGACGATTAGCGGGACAGGAATGCGCGTTCCCCCGCCTCCTTCCGCTGACACCGGATCGTCGGATCCCGACCCTTTCCGGTCCGCAATCGCAGAGTAGCCAACATGGCCAAGAAGAAGTCCATCGACCGCCCGGCCCGTCCGGTCATTTCCAATGTCGCCGAGGCCCGGGCCTGGGCGGCCAGCCGGGGCATCACCGAGATCGAATGCGTGGTGCCTGATCTTGCTGGCGTGGCCCGGGGCAAGATCATGCCGGCCTCGAAATTTTTCGACGACACGGCCATGGCCCTGCCGTCCTCCATCTTCATGCAGACCATCGCCGGGGAATATCCCGATGAGACCGACGAGTTCCGCTACGACCCGTCCGATGGCGACATCGAGCTCCGGCCCGACTTCTCCACCCTGTGCGAAGTGCCCTGGGCCACGGATCCCACGGCCCAGGTGATCCATGACGCCATGTTCCGCGACGGCCGCCCGGTGGAGATCGCCCCTCGCCAGGTGCTGAAGCGTATCGTCGACCTCTATGCCAAGCGGGGCTGGAAGCCCGTGGTGGCGCCGGAGATCGAGTTCTATCTGGTCAAGCGGAACGTGGATCCCGACTATCCGCTGGAACCGCCCATCGGCCGATCCGGCCGGGCGGAGGCGGGGCGGCGCTCCTACTCCATCTCGGCGGTGAACGAGTTCGATGCGGTCTTCGAGGACATCTATGAATTCGCGGAAGCCCAGCACCTGGAGGTGGATACCCTGATCCACGAGGAGGGCGCGGCGCAGATGGAGATCAATCTCCGCCATGGCGATCCCATCGAACTGGCAGACCAGGTGTTCCTGCTGAAGCGTACCATCCGCGAAGCGGCGCTGGCGCACGACATCTACGCGACCTTCATGGCCAAGCCGATCGCCAACGAGCCGGGCTCGGCGATGCACATCCACCAGAGCGTTCTCGATGTGGCCACCGGCCGCAACATCTTCACGGACGACGAGGGCCGTCCGACCCCGGAGTTCTTCAACTATATCGGCGGCCAGCAGAAACTGGTGCCGGCGGTGACGTGCATGCTGGCCCCCTATGTGAACTCCTACCGGCGGCTGGTGTCCAACTCGTCCGCACCGGTGAACGTGCAGTGGGGCTATGACAACCGCACCACGGGCCTGCGCATCCCCCCCTCCAATGCCGACAACCGGCGCGTGGAGTGCCGGGCCCCGGGGTC
>DAINBM010000372.1:0-2894 GCA_036732965.1 Caulobacteraceae bacterium
TGAACAGAACTTCGTCGAAGTCGTCGTTGTTGTGGAAGAACGGGATCTTGATCGCGCCGGGATCGGTCTCAAAGGGCCTCGGTGCAAAGGTGCAGACGACGAAGCGGTCCGACAGGAAGGTCGTGTGGGCCGACGGCGGCACATGATAGCGATGGCTCATCACCGGCCGGACATGCCGCACGTTCAGGCGGACCGGGGCCAGGTTGCCGTGCCAGCCGATGGCATCGAGAGGATTGTAGCCGTAGGTGGCGACCGACAAGGCCCCCCGCTTCTTGATGGTCACCGCCACCGGTCCCTCCAGCGCCTGATGCGCCCGGAAGCCGTCGTCCATCACCGGGGTGTCGAGCAGGGCCGGATCGAAGATCGCGTGTCCGCCGAGCAGCCCCTTGTCCGGCAGGGTGAAATGGCTGTTGGTGGCCTCGATCATCAGCACCTGCAGAGGGCGCTGAGGGGCCAGACGCCACATGGTCCCCCGGGGCAGGACCACATAGTCGCCGGCCACCACCTCCAGGCGTCCGAAATCGCAGAAGAGCTCGGCTTCGCCCTCGTGGATGAACAGCAGCTGGTCGCCGTCCGCATTGCGCGCCAGCCTCGGCATCGGCCCGTCGAGGCGGAAGTACCGGAGCTCCACATGGGCATTCCTCAGGACCACCGGCGCATTCCAGGGACAGCCGTCCGGGCTGGCCAGCCGGGTGAGATCAAAGGCGCGGGGGCGAAGCGGTCCTTCAAAGCGCGACCAGCCCGTGGGCGGACGGGGGTGATAGAGGAAGGCCGCCGGACCGAAGAAGCCTTCCTTGGACATCTCGCGCTCATAGGTCCCTGCAGGCAGGTCGGCATGGGCCTGCCGGCTGTGCTGGCCCTGCGCGCCCATCACGGGCAGCCAGTTGCGGCGGGACATGGTCAGGCCTCCACCCGGCCGGGCAGCACGCCCCGCCGGATCTGGTCGAGCTCCAGGCTTTAGAACAGGGCCTTGAAATTGCCCTCGCCGAAGCCCTCGTTCCCCTTCCGCTGGATCAGCTCGAAGAAGATCGGCCCCACGGCGTTCTCGGTGAAGATCTGCAGCAGGAGGCCCTGCCCCTCGGAAGGGGCCCCGTCCACGAGGATCCGGGCGGCGCGCAGGCGCTCCACATCCTCCCCGTGGCCCGGAACCCGGGCATCGATGCCGTCGAAATAGGTGTCGATCGTGTCCTGGAAGTTCAGACCACGCTGGCGGATGGCCTCCACGCTGGCGAAGATGTCCTGGGTGCCGAGGGCGATGTGCTGGATCCCCTCCCCCTTGTAGGAACGGAGGAACTCCTCGATCTGGCTGTGATCGTCCTGGCTCTCGTTCAGGGGAATGCGGATCTTGCCGTCCGGACTGGTCATGGCCTTGGAGAACAGCCCCGTCTGCTGGCCTTCGATGTCGAAATAGCGGATCTCGCGGAAATTGAAGATCCGCTCGTAATAGCCCGCCCAGGTCTGCATGTTCCCGCGGAACACGTTGTGCGTCAGGTGGTCCAGATAGGTCAGGCCACAGCTTGCCTGCGCCTCCCGCTCCGCCGCGCCGGGAATGGGACGGAAGTCCACGTCATAGATCTCGCTCGCGCCATACCGGTCGACGAGATAGATGTGCGCCCCGCCGATCCCGACAATGGCGGGAATGTTGAGCTCCATCGGACCGGTGCGGGAGGCCACGGGCTCCGCCCCCCGGCGAATGGCCTCCGCGAAGGCATGGGCGGCGTCGCGGACCCGGAAGGCCATGGCGTTGGCGGACGGCCCGCGGGTTGCCCGGAACTCGGAGACCTGCCCCTGCGGCTCGTTGTTCAGCAGGAAGTTGATGTCCCCCTGCTTGTAGCGGACCACGTCCTTGGACCGGTGCCGCGCCACGGCAGTGAATCCCAGGCGCTCGAACAGATGCGCGAGTTCCACCGGATCCGGGCCGGTGAATTCCACGAACTCGAAGCCGTCGGTCCCCAGCGGGTTCTCGAACAGGTCTGCCACGACGTCCTCCGATGCGGGATAGCGACATGGCTAAAGTATCATTTGAAACTATCAGCGGCAAGGCGCGCGGCGGTCTGCTCGATCCGGCGGAGAAGCCGCTGCAGCCCCTCGATCTCGACCGCGGACAGCCCGGCGATGACCTCCTGCTCGTATTGCAGGGCCAGCGGCGTCACCTCCGCATGCAGGCGTCGGCCGGTCTCGGTGAGTTCAAGGTGATGGGATCGGCCGTCGGCGGCATTGGGTGTCCGCTGGATCAGCCGGCGCGCGGTCAGCGCCTGGGCGGCGCGGCTGATGATGACCTTGTCGGTGGCCGTGCGCGCCACCACCGACTGGGGCGTGGACGGGCCATCCTCGGCGAGGATGCAGATCAGGCGCCACTGGGGAACCGTCAGGCCGAAGCGGTCTTCGTAGGCCCGGGCGATGAGCCGGGAGACCTCGTTGGAGGCCACGCTCAGACGGTAGGGCAGATAGGCGTCGAGACGCAGACCTTCGGACGAATCGGACATGTCAGTGCTCCCGCGACGCGGCAGAGCCTAGGACATGTCCCGCCGGGCCGTCGACGCCTGTAGGCGGAGGCCCGGGGTCGTTCAGGCCGCAGTCTGCTGCAGCCATTGCCGCGCCGCGCGCTGGGCCTCGGCCACCATGTCGCGGTCCATCTCCGCGCTCAGTTCCCGGCGATAGCGCTTGGCTTCCTCCGACCCGCGCATGGCGGCCAGATTGAACATCATGTGCGCGGACACCAGGTCCAGGGGCGCGCCCCCGTGGCCGGTGGAATACAGCAGGCCGATCCGGCAGAGCTCCTCCCCCGTCGAGTCCACACCCGGCAGCGGCAGATACGAAACCTCGGACATGTCGGCGAATTCGGTATGCATTTTTGCCCTCCTGATCTCCACGTATTCGACGTGCAGGCGGTC
>DAINBM010000373.1:0-2893 GCA_036732965.1 Caulobacteraceae bacterium
CGCTCGGTGAAGGACATCAAGGAGCAGGACGTCTATATGGGCGACATCCCGCTCATGACGGACAAGGGCACCTTCATCGTCAACGGCACCGAGCGCGTGATCGTCTCCCAGATGCACCGGTCGCCGGGTGTGTTCTTCGACCACGACAAGGGCAAGACCCACGCGTCGGGCAAGCTGCTGTTCGCCGCCCGGGTGATCCCGTACCGCGGGTCCTGGCTCGACTTCGAGTTCGACGCCAAGGACATCGTCTATGTGCGCATCGACCGCCGCCGCAAGCTTCCCGCGACGAGCTTCATGTATGCGCTGGGCATGGACGCCGAGGAGATCCTCGGCACCTTCTACGAGACCATCCCCTTCGAAAAGCGCGAAGGCGGCTGGGCCACCCCGTACCGCCCCGAGCGCTGGCGCGGTGTGAAGCCGGAATATGCCCTGGTGGACGGCGACACGGGCGAGGAACTGGCCCCCGCCGGCCAGAAGATCAGCGCCCGGAACGCCAAGAAGTTCGCCGACGGCGGCGTGAAGTCCCTGCTGCTGCCGCCGGAAAGCCTGGTCGGCCGGTTCATCGCCAAGGACATGGTCAATTACGAGACCGGCGAGATCTATGCGGAAGCCGGTGACGAACTGGACGTGACGCAGATCGCCGCCCTGGGCGAGCTGGGTTTCTCGACCATCGAGGTGCTGGACATCGACCACGTCACGGTCGGGGCCTATGTCCGCAACACGCTGCGCATCGACAAGAACCAGGTGCGGGAAGACGCCCTGTTCGACATCTATCGCGTGATGCGTCCGGGCGAGCCGCCGACCTCCGAAGCGGCGGAAGCCATGTTCCGCGGCCTGTTCTTCGACCAGGAGCGCTATGACCTCTCGGCCGTGGGCCGGGTGAAGATGAACATGCGCCTCGAGCTGGACTGCCCGGACGATGTCCGCGTCCTGCGCAAGGAAGACGTTCTGGAAGTGCTGAAGGTGCTGGTCGGTCTGCGCGACGGCCGTGGCGAGATCGACGACATCGACAACCTGGGTAACCGCCGGGTCCGTTCGGTGGGCGAGCTGCTGGAGAACCAGTACCGCGTCGGCCTGCTGCGCATGGAGCGCGCAATCAAGGAGCGCATGTCCAGCGTCGACATCGACACGGTCATGCCGCACGACCTGATCAATGCGAAGCCGGCGGCGGCGGCGGTCCGGGAGTTCTTCGGCTCCTCCCAGCTCAGCCAGTTCATGGACCAGACCAACCCCCTGTCCGAGATCACTCACAAGCGCCGCCTGTCGGCCCTCGGGCCGGGCGGTCTGACCCGGGAACGGGCGGGCTTCGAGGTGCGCGACGTGCACCCGACCCACTATGGCCGGATCTGCCCGATCGAAACCCCGGAAGGCCCGAACATCGGCCTGATCAACAGCCTCGCGACCCACGCCGTGGTCAACAAGTACGGCTTCATCGAGAGCCCGTACCGCAAGGTCACCAACGGCAAGGCCCAGGCCGAGGTGACCTACATGTCGGCCATGGAGGAGAGCAAGCACACGATCGCTCAGGCCAACGTGAAGCTGTCCTCCACCGGCGAGATCCTGGAGGACCTCGTGCCCTGCCGGATCAATGGCGACGTCATGCTGTCGGGCCGCGATCAGGTCACCTACATGGACGTGTCGCCCAAGCAGGTGGTGTCCGTGGCCGCGGCGCTGATCCCGTTCCTCGAGAACGACGACGCCAACCGCGCGCTGATGGGTTCCAACATGCAGCGTCAGGCCGTGCCGCTGGTGCGTTCCGACGCGCCGCTGGTGGGCACCGGCATGGAAGGCATCGTGGCCCGGGATTCCGGTGCCACCGTGGTGGCCCGCCGCTCCGGTCAGGTGGAGCAGATCGACGGCACCCGCATCGTGCTGCGGGCCACGGAAGAGACCGACCCCACCAAGCCGGGCGTCGACATCTACCGTCTGTCCAAGTTCCAGCGCTCCAACCAGAACACCTGCATCAACCAGCGTCCGCTGGTGCGGGTGGGCGACCGGATCAAGGCCGGGGACATCATTGCCGACGGTCCGTCCACGGAGCTCGGCGAACTGGCTCTGGGTCGGAACGTGCTCGTCGCGTTCATGCCCTGGAACGGTTACAACTTCGAGGACTCGATCCTGATCTCGGAGCGGATCGTGTCCGATGACGTATTCACCTCGATCCACCTCGAGGAGTTCGAGGTGATGGCCCGGGACACCAAGCTCGGCCCCGAGGAAATCACCCGGGACATCCCCAATGTCGGCGAGGAAGCCCTGCGCAACCTCGACGAGGCCGGCATCGTGGCGATCGGCGCCGAGGTGATGCCGGGGGACATCCTGGTCGGCAAGGTGACGCCGAAGGGCGAAAGCCCGATGACCCCGGAAGAGAAGCTGCTCCGCGCCATCTTCGGCGAAAAGGCCTCCGACGTCCGTGACACGTCCCTGCGTCTGCCCCCGGGCGTCGCTGGAACGGTGGTCGAGGTCCGCGTGTTCAACCGGCATGGCGTGGACAAGGACGAACGCGCCCTGGCCATCGAGCGTTCGGAAATCGAACGCCTGGGCAAGGACCGCGACGACGAGTTCGCCATCCTGAACCGCAACATCCAGGGCCGCCTGCGCGAACTGCTGGTGGGCAAGACCGCCGTGTCGGGCCCCAAGGGTCTGGGTCGCGGCGAGATCAGCCTGGACAAGCTGAACGAGATCCCGGCCGGCCTGTGGTGGCAGATCGCCCTCGACGACGAAAAGGCCATGGGCGAGCTGGAAGCCATGAAGCGCCAGTTCGACGAGGCGCGGAAGCGTCTGGACCGCCGCTTCGAGGACAAGGTCGACAAGCTGCAGCGGGGCGACGAGCTGCCCCCCGGCGTGATGAAGATGGTCAAGGTGTTCGTGGCGGTGAAGCGCAAGCTGCAGCCGG
>DAINBM010000374.1:0-2872 GCA_036732965.1 Caulobacteraceae bacterium
GCACCAGGATGGCCATCAGCACACCCGTCGCAGACACGGACAGGGCGTAGAAGAGCACCGCCCAGGCGGTGGTGGGATATTCGCTGATGACGCTCGTCGGGAAGGCGAGGAACACGACACAGGCCAGAAACACCAGATTGACGACCCGCAGCGCCGCGCTCTCCATCCGCAGGGTCTTGAACAGACGGTGATGCGCCAGCCAGTACAGGGCCGTGACCGAGAAGCTGATGACGAAACCCAGAAGCTTCGGGACCAGGGGGCCGATCTGGATCTCCCCGTGCGGGCCGGGTGGCAGCTTCAGGTCCAGCACCAGCAGGGTGATGGCGATGGCGAACACGGCATCGGAGAAGAAGACCAGCCGCTCGAAGCCGAGGTCGTGGGTGGCGCTGTCGGGGGTGGGCCGCGGCTCGTCGTGCGTCATGATCTCATCGCCTCCCCGGGCTACCGCGCTGCAGCCGCCGATCAGCGGCCCTTGAACTCGGCCGGACGCTTGTCGATGAAGGCGGCCATGCCCTCCTTCTGGTCTTCGAAGGCGAACAGGGAGTGGAACAGCCGCCGCTCGAACTGGACCCCGGCGGACAGGGTGGTCTCGTAGGCCTGGTTGACCATCTCCTTGTTGACCATCACGGCCAGGGGCGAGAGGGCGGCGATCTTGGCCGCGGCGGCCATGGCCTCCTCGATAAGCTTGTCCACGGGCACGACGCGGCTGACCAACCCCGACCGTTCCGCCTCGGCGGCGTCCATCTGGCGGGCGGTGAGGATCATGTCCATGGCCTTGGACTTGCCCACGAAGCGGGTCAGGCGCTGGGACCCGCCGATGCCCGGCGCGACGCCGAGATTGATCTCCGGCTGGCCGAACTTCGCGGTCTCGGAGGCGATGATGAAGTCGCACAGCATGGCCAGCTCGCACCCGCCGCCCAGGGCATAGCCGGACACCGCGGCGATGATCGGCTTGCGGAAGCCCTCGATCGCCCGGGCCGCCGCGCCGAAGAAGTCGAGGCGGTACATGTCGGCATAGGACTTGTCCGACATCTCCTTGATGTCCGCCCCGGCGGCAAACGCCCGGTCCGAGCCGGTCAGCACCACGCAGCGCACGCTCTCATCGGCACCGATGGCCGCGAGCGCCGTGGCCAGCTCGCCCAGCAGTTCGGAATTCAGGGCGTTCAGGGCCTTGGGCCGGTTCAGCCGGATCAGGGCGACGGCGTCGGTCTGTTCGACCAGCAGGGTCTCGTAGCTCATGGCGTGGCGTCCTTCGTCAGCGTGTCGACCTGCCCGCGCAGCAGCTGCAGCACGGCGGAGAAATCCCGGCCTGCATAGCCCTGATTGGCGAACAGGGCATAGAGGGCTTCGGCCTGGGCCCCCATCGGGGTAGCGGCCCCCGCCCGGGCGGCGGCCTCCTGGGCGAGCTTCAGGTCCTTCAGCATCATGGCCGTGGCGAACCCGCCGTCATAGTGGCGGTCGGCGGGGGTGGCGGGACCGACCCCTTCCACCGGGCAGTAGCTGGTCACCGACCAGCACTGGCCCGAGGACTTGGAGGCGATCTCGAAGAACCGGTCGGCGGCCAGGCCGAGCTTTTCCGCCAGGGCAAAGGCCTCGCAGGTCCCCAGCATCGAGATGCCCAGCAGCATGTTGTTGCAGATCTTGGCCGCCTGGCCCGCACCGGACGCCCCCGCATGGATGGTGACCCGGGACATGGGGGCCAGCGCCTCTTCCACCGCCGCGAAATCCGCCTCTGCGGCACCGACCATGAAGGCCAGGGTGCCCGCATCCGCCGCCGCCGTGCCACCGCTGACCGGGGCGTCCGCGGCGCGGAAGCCGGCCTTCCGCGCGTCGGCCGCCACCGCCCTGGCCGAGTCCACATCGATGGTGGAGCAGTCGATCAGCAGCGCGCCCGGCCGGGCATTCGGCAGGATGTCGGCCGCATAGGCCGCCCGCACATGGGCCCCGGCGGGGAGCATGGTGATCACCACATCTGCCTGCCGAACGGCCTCGGCGGCACTGGCGGCGGGCAGGCAGCCATTGGCGCGGGCCCGCTCCAGAGCGGCGGCGGACAGGTCAAAGGCATGGACCGTGCGACCGGCCCGGGCCTGGTTGGCGGCCATGCCGCCGCCCATGTTTCCGAGGCCGATGAAGGCGATGTGCATGGGGTTCGCTCCTGTCTGCTGCGTCCTTCGAGACGCCCCGTTCCGGGGCGCCTCAGGATGATCACCGGTGTTGACTAAAAACCTTCGTCATCCTGAGGAGGGCCGAAAGGCCCGTCTCGAAGGACGCACGTCTCACAAGCTGCTCCACTCCTCCGCCAGCGGGGCGAAGATCGCGTCCAGCATGGCCTCGGTCACGCCCTCGAGCGTATCCGGCGACCACCTGGGCGCATTGTCCTTGTCGAGGATCACCGCCCGCACGCCTTCGAGGAAGTCGTGCCGCGCCACCACGCGGGCGCCGATGCGGTACTCCGTGCGCATGTTCTCCTCGAAGGTCGCCGCCGCGGCACCCAGCGCCAGCTGGCGGAAGGCCACCTTCAGGGTCTGGGGCGACTTGGTACGAAGGGTGTCGAGCTGGGCCCTGGCCCACTCCCCCCCGTCCGCGGTCAGGGCGGCGACGATCTCCTCCACGCTCGCCCCGGCGAACAGCCGGTCGATGTCCGACCGGTGCGGGACCAGCGGGGCCGGCCCCGGATCGGCGGCAAGGCGGTCGGCGGCCCCGAGGTCGCCTGCGAGAATGGCCGCCTTCAGATCCTCTGCGCGCCCGCTCTCGACGAAATGCGTGGCGAGGCCCAGGGCCAGACAGTCGGGCCCCTTGATACGCGCCCCGGTCAGGGCCAGCCACAGCCCGGTCTTTCCCGGAAGCCTCGGCAGATGCCAGCCGCCGCCAA
>DAINBM010000375.1:0-2842 GCA_036732965.1 Caulobacteraceae bacterium
CGACGGTGCTGTTCGGCCGCCATCCAGGATTGGGCCCGCCCGGGGGCGGGGCGGTGGACCCGGCCTTGTTCCGCGGGATGCTCGAGGGGGTTGCCGCCCGGGGGCTGGGGGCGCAGGTCCGGCTGGTGATCACCGGCTATTTCGCCCATGCGGACCAGGTCCTGGCCGCCGCAGAGGCCCTGGATGCCTGGCCGGAGGGGACGCGCCCCCTGGTGCTGGTCGACCCGGTGCTGGGGGACGCAGGCAAGGGGCTCTATGTCCGGCCGGAGGTGGCGCAGGCCGTGGCGGCCCAGCTGTTGCCCCGGGCGGATCTGATCACCCCCAACCTCTGGGAGCTGGGACATCTGGCCGACGCATCCGTCGAGGGCGAGGCGGCCGCCGTCGCCGCGGCCGAGGCGCTTCGACTGCGGCTGCCCGGCCGTCGGGTGGTGGTCACCTCCAGTCCCGCCGCGGCGGGACGGGCGAGTGTTCTCGATGTCTCCGACAGGGGCGTCTGGCGGTTCAGCCACGGGCGGGTGAGCCAGGCCCCCAATGGGGTCGGCGACCTGTTCGCCGCCCTGCTCGGCGGCGCCCTGGTGGATCCGGTCGCACCGGTGTCCGGAGAGACGGCCGTGCGCCGGGCGGTGGCCGGGGTTGCCGACGCCCTGGATGCCGCCGTGGCCCGGGGGCTGGGGGATCTGGAGCTGGTCGGCGGGTCTGTCGACCTGCGGGCACCGATCGCCCCGGTCACCGTCGAGGTGCGTGTCTAGAGGCCGCTGCCGCCCCGCGGACACAGGTGGCGTGGCACCGAGGTGCCCGTCGGTTGTAGGCGGTTGTCAGCGCTCGCTGCCCCGCGCATAAGCCCGGCGTGTCACTCTAAGGGATGGGATCGTCATGATCGTGGAGCCGCGCTTCGCCCCGGTCCGTCAGGTGTTCGAGGACCAGTTCGCCGAGGATCTGGAGCTGGGGGCCCGGTTCAGTGTGGTCGTCGACGACACCACCGTTCTGGATGTCTGGGGCGGCCATGCGGACCGGGCACGGACCCAGGCCTTCGACGACCGCACCCTGGCGCCGGTGTTTTCCACCACCAAGGCCCTGGCGGCGATCCTCCTCGCCCGGCTGGTGGCCGAGGGCCGGCTGTCCTACGGCCAGACGGTGGCCTCGATCTGGCCGGCCTTCGCCCAGGCGGGCAAGGGAGAGATCACGGTGGAGCAGGCCCTGTCGCATCAGGCGGGGCTGTCCGGTTTCCGCTTCGCCATCGACCCGGCCCTGTGGTTCGACTGGAAGGGGCTGTGCGCGGAGCTGGCGGCGATGGCCCCCCTGTGGCCGCCGGGCACGGCCAGCGGCTACCATCCCATCACCTTCGGCTACATTGCCGGAGAGATCTTCCGCCGCATCGACGGGCGGACCATGGGCACGGCCCTGCGGGAGGATCTGGCGGTCCCCCTCGATCTCGACCTGTGGATCGGCCTGCCGGACGGGGAGTTTCCCCGGGTGGCGCAGATGGAGCGGCCCAAGGCGGTCCCCAATTTCGGCGAGGTGAACATCCCCACCCGCGCCGCCTTCCTCACCCGCTGGGCTTCTCCGGGTGGACGGTCCGGCGACGAATGGCGCCGGGCGGAGATCCCGTCGGCCAACGGCCATGCCACCGCGCTCGCGCTGGCGCGGCTGATGGGGCGGCTGGCCACGACCGGGGAGGGGGTCCTCGATCCCGCCACGAGGGACGAGATGGCCCGGGAACGGATCAACGGCCAGGATCTGGTGCTGCCCTATGTGATGAGCTGGGGGGCAGGGGTCATGCGCAACGTGGACTCCGGGGCCTTCGGTCCGGGTCGGCAGGCCTTCGGGCACAGCGGCTGGGGCGGCAGCGTGGCCGTCTGTGATCCGGAGCGACGGCTGGGGCTCGCCTATGTGATGAACCGTCAGGGCACCGACCTGCGGGGTGATCCCCGGGCCCGGCGGCTGATCGACGCGGTCTACGGGTGCCTGTGAGGGCGCGCGCCCCCTACTCCCCACCCCGCAAACCGTGTAGAGCCTGCCGCATGACCTTCATGATCCAGGACACCCTCACCCGCGAGAAGCGCGCCTTCACGCCCCGCGACCCCGACCGGGTGACGCTCTATGTCTGCGGCCCCACCGTGTGGAACTATGCCCATATCGGCAACGCCCGGCCCGCCGTTGTGTTCGACCTGGTGTTCCGTCTGCTGCGCCGGCTCTATGGGGCCAGGCACGTGGTCTATGCCCGCAACATCACCGACGTGGACGACAAGATCAATGCGGCGGCCCTGGAGCAGGGGGTGGACATCTCGGTCATCACCGACCGCTTCGCCGCCATCTACAACCAGGACGTGGCGGCCCTGAACTGCCTCGCCCCCACCCTCCAGCCGAGGGCCACGGCGCACATCGCCGACATGCTGGCCATGATCGGCCAGCTGGTGGAGCGCGGTCACGCCTATGCCGCCGAAGGTCATGTGCTGTTCGATACGACGAGCTTTGCCGACTATGGCCGCCTGTCCGGCCGGACCCTGGACGACATGGTGGCCGGTGCCCGGGTGGAGGTGGCCCCCTACAAGCGCAATCCCGCCGACTTCGTCCTGTGGAAGCCGTCCAAGGCGGGGGAGCCCGCCTGGGACAGCCCCTGGGGCGCAGGTCGGCCGGGCTGGCACATCGAGTGCTCGGCCATGATCGAGGCGACGCTGGGCCTGCCGGTGGACCTGCACGGGGGCGGTCACGACCTGATCTTCCCGCACCACGAGAACGAGGTGGCGCAGGGCGTCTGCGCCCACGACCAGGGGGACTTCGCCCGCTACTGGATGCACAACGGCTTCCTGACCATGGACGCCGAGAAGATGTCCAAGAGCCT
>DAINBM010000376.1:0-2841 GCA_036732965.1 Caulobacteraceae bacterium
ATGCACGGCCAGCCAGCTTGGCGGTCCGAACAGGTCCATGTCGCTGGGGATCAGACGGCCGGAGTGCCGGAAATGGCGGATCTTGTGCGCGAGGGTGTCGGGAATGGGCATGGCGGCGCAATAGCGCCACAGCTCGCTGTCGTCCCGTTCCGTCAGCTTGTAGTGCAGGATGATGAAGTCCCGGATGCGCTCGTACTCGGCGATCGCCACGCGGTTGAACTCGTCCGTCACCAGCGGGTCGAAGCCAGAGTCGGGGAAGAAGGCCAGGATCTTCGAGATCGCCGTCTGGACAAGGTGCAGACTGGTGGATTCCAGCGGCTCGAGAAAGCCCGACGACAGACCAACCGCGATGACATTGCGGTTCCAGAGCTTGCGCCGCCGACCGGTGCGGAAGCGGATCGGCCGGGGATCGGCAAGCGCCGGGTCCTCCAGATGGGCGAGCAGCAGGTCACCGGCGGTCTGGTCATCCATGAAGGCCGAGGCATAGACATGCCCGTTGCCCGTGCGGTGCTGCAGCGGAATGCGCCACTGCCACCCGGCCGGCCGCGCGGTGGAGCGGGTGTAGGGGGTGAAGGCCCCCCGCTCGCTCGGCACCGCCAGCGCCCGGTCGCAGGGCAGCCAGTGGGACCAGTCCTCGAAACCGGTGGACAACGCCCCCTCGATCAGCAGCGCCCGCAGGCCCGAGCAGTCGATGAACAGCTCGCCCTCCACCGACGTGCCGTTCTCGAGAGCCAGGCGCTCCACGAAGCCGCTCTCGGGGTTCAGCACCACATCGGCGATCTTGCCCTCCACCCGGCGGACCCCCCGCGCCTCCGCATAGCTGCGCAGATGGGCGGCATAGAGCCCCGCATCGAAATGATAGGCATAGTCGTAGGTGGACAGGACGTTGCGGGGATCCCCCACCGGCGGCGCAAACCGCCCGTGGCGGGCTGCCGCCCAGGCCATGCAGTGCTCGTCGAGGGGCCCCGCCTGTCCGTCTGCGTCGGCACGCAGCCAGTGCTGATGCGGCTGCACCAGATCGAACGGCCGGCCATAGGGGCCAAAGGGGTGGAAATAGCTGTGGTTCAGGCGACCCCAGTTCACGAACTGGATGCCCAGCTTGAACGAGCCCTTGGTCGCCTTGAGGAAGGTGGCCTCGTCGATCCCCAGCATCTGGTTGAAGGACCGGATGGGGGGAATGGTGGCCTCGCCGACCCCGACCGTGCCGATCTCCTCGGACTCGATGAGGGTGAGCCGGCAATCCTTCTGGATGTTGCAGGCCAGGGCCGCGGCCGTCATCCAGCCGGCGGACCCACCACCCACGATCACGACGCTGGAAATGGGTCTGGACGACACGCCTGTCGCTCCTGAGATACGGGACCTGGACCTTGGCCGACCGGCCGCATTGGCGACCAGAGCCCGGCACATTTCAACCAAAAAGGGGACGCCACGCGGCGTCCCCTCTCCGAATTCGAATGCGCGCCCTCCGATACGGGACCGGAGGACGCGGATCGGATGAGATCAGAACCGGTAGCGCAGCGACGCGGTGATCGTGCGCCCGAACGGAATGCTGGCGTCGAAGATCCCTTGCGTGGCGTTCAGCTTCTGCTGGATACCACCGCCGCCGATCGGCCCGAGGCGATCGAACAGGTTGTTCACATTGACGCCCAGTTCCAGGTCCTTGGTGAGCCGATACTTGGCGAAGGCGTTGACCAGATCCGCGGCCGGAGCCTTCTGGGTGTTCTGGTCATCCAGATAGACCGAGCCCTGACCCGTCACGATCAGACCCGCGGCGAAGGTGCCGTTATCCCAGGACGGTGCAACGGTGTAGTTGTAGCCCGGCAGACCGTTCGGAGTGGTGTCGAGATTGACCAGAGTCGAGTCCGTCACGGTCAGGTTGGCCACCAGATGGAAGTCGCCATACTGGGCCGTGCCCGCGAACTCCACGCCCTTCGAGCGGTAGATGTTCGAGATGTTCGGATCCAGCGGCGGATTGTGGCTCGCCCGGGTGAAGTCGTAGTTGTGCTCGGTCAGCTGCGACTGGAAGTAGGTCAGTTCCGCGGTGTAGCGCACGCCGTTGAACTCGCCCCGGCGCTTCACGCCGATTTCCTGCTGCAGCAGGTAGTTCAGGGAGATGGCGCTGCCCTTCTGGGTCAGGCCGCCGCTGGCCGTGAAGTTGCCCCCGAAGGTCAGACGGTCGGCATTGAAGCGGCCGCCGCGGCTGGAGCGCACGAAGAACGAGGTCTTGTCGTCATACTCGTACAGACCGCCGATGGACCAGGAGGTGTAGGACTTGGTGTAGTTCAGCACTTCCGTCGGCGTGGCCGAGGTCACATAGGTCGGCAGGCTGGCCGAGCCGAGGGCATCGGTCACGGTGATGTTGGCACCGGCCACCGGCGCATAGGTCGAGCCCGCGGCCTTCACCGAGTCCTGGCGAACGCTCACGTCCAGGTCGAACTTGCCGTACTTGGTGTCCGCCTCGAGGTACGGGGCGTCATCGGTGTAGGTCAGGTCATAGGTCCGACCGCCGCAGCAACCGCCCCACTGGTTGTTGTAACCCGTGACGCCGTTGGCCGCGAGCTGGGCACCCGTGCCGTTGGCACCGGCGAACAGGTCGAGGGGAACGGAGTTGCTGCTGGAGTTCAGCGAATAGGTGGCGTTGTTGATCCGCCAGTCCATGTTGATGTGCTGCAGCATGTGGAACCAGCCCCCCCGGGCCGTGACCTTCACATCATCCGAAACGGCGAACTTGCCGTTCAGGGTCAGGTCGTTCACCGCATTGCCCACGTCGTTCATCGTCGTGTAGGCCTGCGCGCCGTTGTTGATGTACGGGCTGGTGTAGAGTTGGCCCTTGTTCGGACC
>DAINBM010000377.1:0-2820 GCA_036732965.1 Caulobacteraceae bacterium
GTCACCGTCCCGCTCGGCCTTGGTCTTGAGGTTGGCGAGGTCGGAGCCTGCGCCCGGCTCGGAATAGCCCTGGCACCACCAGATGTCCCCGTTGAGGGTCTTGGGCAGGAACTTGGCCTTCTGCTCCGGCGTGCCGAAGGTGTAGATCACCGGCCCCACCATGTTGATGCCGAAGGGCAGGATCGGCACGGTGTCGGCGCGGGCGCACTCCTCCGACCAGATGTAGCGCTGCACCGAGGTCCAGCCCGGACCGCCGTATTCCGTCGGCCAGGCCGGTGCGACCCAGCCCTTGTTGGCGAGGATGCGATGCCAGGCGAGGAAGTCTTCCTTGCCCATCTCTTCGCCCTCGTCCTGCACGGCCCGGAGGCTTTGCGGGTAGTTCTGCTCGATGAAGGTGCGCACCTCGTCGCGGAACGCATTGTCCTCTGCGGAGAATTCCAGGTTCATTGCAGCGTCGGCTCCCGTCCGTCGGTTTTGGGGTCAGTCGTGCGCCACAGATGGTTCCGCACGATCGGACCGCAAGCTTCGGGCGGCATTCTTAGAGCGACATGGGCAAATCGCAACGGTGACGCTAACGTAAGGGTCAGCCTTTTCGGGCGGATTCCCGCGGGATTCTGGGCGCTTGTGGGGTCCCGGGTCCATTGCCGCCACGTCATGGCTTACGCTCCGGCCGCAGGCTTCGTAAGCTGACGGAAATGACCGGGAGGACCTGACCATGACCGACGCCCCGACCGCGCTTGCCAGCCGCATGCCGCCCGTCCGCAACGCCCGGATCAACGGGCTGGACTATCACTGGTACGAGGCGGGCCGGAATACCCGCGGCCGGGACGGCGTACCCGTGATCCTGTGCCATGGCTGGCCGGAGCTGGCCTTCAGCTGGCGCCACCAGCTGGCGGCCTTCGAGGCGGCGGGGATCTGGGCCATCGCGCCGGACCAGCGGGGCTATGGCCTCACCCCCGGTCCGCAAGCGGTGGAGGCCTACGACATGGCCCACCTCACCGGCGATCTGGTGGCGCTGCTGGATCATCTGGGGGTGGAGAAGGCGATCTTCGCCGGGCACGACTGGGGCGGCATCATCGTCTGGCAGATGCCGCTGATGCATCCGACCCGGACCGCCGGCGTGATCGGCCTGAACACCCCCTACATGCCCCGCCCGCCCGCCGACCCGATCGCCATCATGCGCGCCCGGATGGGGGAGGATATGTACATCGTCCACTTCCAGACCTACGGCGAGGCGGATGCCATTCTGGATGCCGATCCGCGCAAGGTGTTCGACATGTTCATGCGACGCCCCTTGGCGGCCCAGCCGGCATCGGCGGGTTTCTCGAGCCAGCGGGCCGGGGACGAAAGCGTGTTTCCCCTGGTGCGTCTGGTCCAGGCCTACGACCCCGCCGGCGATCCGCGGGAGACCTTCCTTGATGAGGGCGAGTTCGAGGCCTTCGTCGAGACCTTCCGGCGCATGGGCTTTACCGGCGGCATCAACTGGTACCGCAACTTCACCCGCAACTGGGAGCGCTCTGCCGACCTGCCGGTTCGGATCGACGGCATCCCCTGCCTGATGGTGACGGCGGAGCTGGATGCCGTGCTGCCGCCCTCCGCGGCCGAACACATGCCGGGACTGATCGGAGACCTGGAGACGGTGAACATCCCAGGGTCCGGCCACTGGACGCAGCAGGAGAAGCCCGACGACGTGAACCGCATCTTCATCGAGTGGGTGCGCCGCCGGTTCCCGCAGATCGGTTGAGACCGGGCCCCAAGGCTCAGCCGCCCGCGGGCTGGAGGACGAAGCCCTCATAGCCCCGGGCGGCGATGCCGTCGCACAGCTCGCGATAGACGCCCACGCCGCCGGCATAGGGCATGAACACCCGCGGCTTGCCCGGCACATTGGCCCCCAGGTACCAGCTGTTCGCCTGCTGATAGAGGGTCTGGTCCGCCACCTCGTTCACGTGGGCGACCCAGGCGTCCTGGGCCTCCGGGCTGGCCTCGATCACGCCCAGCTGCCGGTTGCCCAGATAGCCGATGCAGTCGCAGATCCAGTCCACATGCTGCTCGATGGACACCACCATGTTGGACAGCACCGACGGGCTGCCCGGACCTGTGACCGTGAACAGGTTGGGGAAGCCCGAGACCATCAGGCCGAGATAGGTGCGCGGACCGGCCGCCCACTCGTCCTTCAGGGCCACATCGCCCCGGCCGCGGATGTCGATGCGGGAGAGCGCCCCGGTCATGGCGTCGAAGCCGATGGCAAAGACGATGGCGTCCACCGGATAGTCGGCCCCGGTGGTGCGCACGCCAGTGGCCGTGATGGTCTCCAGCGGCGTCTCGCGCAGGTCCACCAGCGTCACGTTGGGGCGGTTGTAGGTCTCGTAATAGTCGATATCCACGCACAGGCGCTTGGTGCCCCAGGGATAGCCCCGGGGGATCAGCTTCTCCGCCACCGCCGGATCCTTCACCCGCTCCCGGATCTTGGCGGCGGTGAACTCGGCGGCATGGGCGTTGGCGACCGGATCGACCATCTGGTCGGCAAAGGCCCCGAGAATGGCAAAGCCGCCCTTGGCCCAGCGCGCCTCGTAGGTCTGGCGACGCTCCTCGTCCGAGACCTCGACCGACAGCTGTTCGGTGGCGTCGCTGGAGATGAAGCCCCCCGCGGACAGGCGCTGCAGGTGGCGGTTCTCTGCCCGGTTGGCGTTCCAGGCCTGGACCACCGCGGGGTCGATGGGGCCGTTGTGGGCGGGCACGCTGTAGTTCGGCGTGCGCTGGAAGATGGTCACCTGCGCCGCCTGCTTGGCAATCTGCGGGATCGACTGGATGGCGGACGAG
>DAINBM010000378.1:0-2814 GCA_036732965.1 Caulobacteraceae bacterium
GCGGGGAACCTCCTGCAGACCGGCTTCATCTGGGCACCGGCCAAGCTGGAGCTTGATTTTTCCAAGCTCGATCCGGTCAAGGGGCTCGGGCGGCTGTTCGGCATCGACGGCCTCGCCCAGTCCCTGAAATCGATGCTGAAGCTGATTGCGGTGGCGCTGATCGCCTGGTGGATCATCGCGCCCAGGGCCGGGACGGTCTCGATGATGGCCGGGCTGGGTGTGTCGGCCATCCTGCCGGTGGCGGTGGATGTGATCCGCCAGGTCCTGCTGGCCGTGCTGGCCATGATGGCGGCGGTTGCCGGGATCGACTGGTTCTGGCAGCGGCAGCGCTTCATGGCCCGGATGCGCATGAGCAAGGAAGAACTGAAGCAGGAAAACAAGGACATGGACGGCGATCCGCACGTGAAGCAGCGTCGGCGTCAGATCCAGTTCCAGCGGTCGCGTCAGCGGATGATGCAGGCCGTGCCCACCGCCACGGTGGTGGTGATGAACCCGACCCACTACGCCGTGGCGCTGCGCTATGTGCAGGGTGAGACCGCCGCGCCGGAATGCGTGGCCAAGGGCGTGGACAGCCTGGCGTTGCGCATCCGGGATCTGGCCCGGGAGCACGGGGTGCCGGTGATCGAGGATCCGCCCCTGGCCCGGGCGCTCTACGCCACCGTGAAGCTGGACGAGACCATTCCGACGGAGCATTTCGAGGCGGTGGCCAAGCTGATCGGCTTCATTCTCGCCCGCGCCAGGGACCGGGCGCGGCCCGCAAGGATATCCCCCGGGCTCTAGGCCCCGGGACGACATACGCGACGATTTGAAACCCTTTGGAAGGACGGCACCATGACCCAGACGCGCGGCGGATCGACCGGAACGGCGGCCGAGGCCGATCGACGGCGCCCGATCAGCCTCGCCGACGGAGCGGCCCTGGCCGCCGCGGCGCTGTTCCTCGTGGCCGTGCTCGCCCTGGCCGCGCCCGTGCTGCACTCCGGCAAGGCCAGCTGGCCCGCACTGCTGCTGCTGATCGGCGTGGCCGGGACCTCCTTTCTCGGTGTGTTCGCCTTTGCCGCCGCGCACCGGCCGGAACCGCGGCTGGATGAGCCGGCGCTGGACGATCTGGTCAGCGCGCTGTCGGAGCCGGCCGCGGTCGCCTCGGTGGACGGACGGACGCTGAGTGCCAATGACGGGTGGCGTGCCGCGATGGGGGCAACCGGTCGGTTGCCGCGAAGCGGTGCCGACGGGGCCACGGTCTATGCCATCCTGCGCCGTGCCGAGGCGGGGGAAGCCGCGGAGGGGGGGCTGTCCGGCGATCATGTCGTGACGGCCACACGGATCGACAGCCGCCGCATCCTTGTTCGCCTCCGCCCCGCGTCCGTCCAGCCCGTGACCGCTGCGACCTCCGAGCCCGCCACGGTCGGGGATGCGATTGCGACGGTTCCGTCAAGCCTCGACGCCTTCGCCGCAGCCTCGCCCTTCGGGGCCTGCCTGCTCAGCGGCAGCGATCCGTTCGCTGCGGTGATGGCCGACCTGAACCCCGCCCTCGGCGGCCTGACCGACGGCGCAGCCCGGCCGGGTGTGCCCTTCACCGCCATCCTCGATCCCGCCGGGATCACCGACCTGCGGGAACGGCTGACGGCGCGCCCGGCCGGGCCGGTGGAAGTCCGGCTGGCGGCCCGGCAGTCCACGGGGCAGCCCAGGATCGCGCACCTCTATCTCGCGGGCGATGCCCGGGGGCGGGTGACGGCCTTCCTGCTGGACGTGTCGGACCAGAAGCAGCTCGAGCTGCAGCTGGCCCAGAACCAGAAGATGCAGGCCATCGGCCAGCTGGCCGGGGGCGTGGCCCACGACTTCAACAATCTGCTGACCGCCATCCAGCTGCGGCTCGATGAACTGCTGCACCGCCATCCGGTGGGCGATCCCAGCTACGAGGCCCTGACCGAGATCCGCCAGACCGGCGTCCGCGCCGCGGATCTGGTGCGCAAGCTGCTGGCCTTCTCCCGCAAGCAGACCGTGCAGCGGGAGACCCTGCCGCTGGGCGAGCTGATCAGCGAGTTCGAGGTCCTGCTCCGCCGCCTGCTGCGCGAGGACGTGCGTCTGGTCACCGACTATGGCCGCGACCTGCCCTTCGTCCGGGCGGACAAGAGCCAGCTCGAGACCGCGGTCATGAACCTGGCGGTGAATGCGCGCGACGCCCTGCGCAGCCACGGCACCCATGACGGTGGCCCGGCGGAGGTCCGCATCCAGACCAAGCGCCTGACCCGGGACGAGGCCGTCAAGCTGGGCTTCCCCGCCGCCCCGGCGGAGGGCTGTGCCATGATCGAGGTGGCGGACAACGGTCCCGGCATTCCGCCGGACGCCATGGCCAAGATCTTCGAGCCGTTCTTCACCACCAAGCCGGTGGGCGAGGGCACGGGCCTGGGTCTGGCCATGGTCTACGGGGTGGTGAAGCAGGCGGACGGCTGGATCCATGTGGACTCCGCGCCGGGACAGGGGGCGGCGTTCCGCATCTTCCTGCCGGTCTATGTGCCCCCGGCGGCCGACCCGTCGATGCCGGTCAAGGCGGCCAAGCCCAAGCCCGCCGCCCGGGATCTGTCCGGGGCCGGTCGGATCCTGTTCGTGGAGGACGAGGACGTGGTGCGCGGCGTCGCCGCCCGCCTGCTCCGGGCCCGGGGCTACGAGGTGATCGAGGCCGCGGACGGGGAGGAGGCCCTGATCCTCGCCGAGGAGAATGCCGGCAAGATCGATCTGCTGATCTCGGACGTGATCATGCCCGGCCTCGATGGCCCGACCCTGCTGAAGAAGGCGCGGAAGTATCTGGACGGCGCC
>DAINBM010000379.1:0-2806 GCA_036732965.1 Caulobacteraceae bacterium
GTAGATGATGTCGAAGCCCGCGGCCCTGGCGCGGACGGCGGCGTCCCGGTGCCAGCGGCGGAAGGCCCGGATGTCGGCCTTGTCCATGGCCCGGGCCTGGATCGGGTCATCGGCGTCCACCAGGGCGTCGGACGGGGCATAGGGGGCGATCCGGGTCAGCCGGTTGGCGGCATGCAGCCCGCCATGGGCCAGCTGGATCGCCGCCAGGCTGCCATGGGCGTGGATCCGGTCGGTCAGGTTGCGGAACCGGTCCAGATCGCCGTCGTCCCACAGCCGCCCCTGGTTCGACGGGGTGAGGTCGGCGCTTTCATGGATCTCCGTCTCCTGGGTGGAGACCACGGCCCAGCCGCCCTCGGCCTTCATCTCCCGCATGGCAAAGTCTGCCTCGGGATAGCGATGGCCCATGCCGCTGCAGTGGGGGACCTGGTAGAAACGGTTGCGCGCGACCACCGGCCCGATCCGCACCGGCTCGAACAGGATGTCGAACGGGCCTTCCGTCATGCATGCCACCGCGCCTGGATCATGTCCTGTCCAAGCATGGGGGCCGGCGGCACGTCAATCTCGGCCCCCCGATCTCTCCCCCGATCTCTCCCGGCGGCCGGCACCCGCAATGGCTGGCCTTTTCCTGCGGCCCGCGTTAGCAGACGCCGCATGATCCGCCTCGACAACATCTCCAAGCAGAACGGCCACCAGATCCTGTTCATCGAGGCGTCCATGGGCGTCCAGAAGGGGGAGAAGGTCGGGCTGGTCGGCCCCAACGGTGCCGGCAAGACCACCCTGTTCCGCATGATCACGGGGCAGGAGCCCCCGGACGACGGCCTGGTCGTCATCGATCCCGGCATGACCATCGGCTATTTCAGCCAGGACGTGGGCGAGATGTCGGGCCAGACCGCCGTGGCCGCGGTGATGGACGGGGTCGGGCCGGTGAGCGCGCTGGCCACGGAGATGGCGGCGCTGGAGGCGGCCATGGTCGATCCCGACCAGGCCGACCAGCTGGACAGCCTCATCGAACGCTATGGCGACGTGCAGGCCCGCTTCGAGGAGCTGGACGGCTATGCCCTGGAGGCCCGTGCGCGGGAGGTGCTGGCGGGTCTCAGCTTCAGTCCGGAGCGGATGGACACCGACGTCGGCCTGTTGTCCGGCGGCTGGAAGATGCGGGTGGCGCTGGCCCGGATCCTGCTGATGCGCCCCGACGGCATGCTGCTGGACGAACCCAGCAACCACCTGGACCTGGAGAGCCTGATCTGGCTCGAGGCCTTCCTGAAGGCCTATGACGGGGCGCTGCTGATGACCTCCCATGACCGGGCCTTCATGAACCGGATCATCGGCAAGGTGGTGGAGATCGATGGCGGCTCCCTGATCACCTATTCCGGCGACCTCGACTTCTATGACCAGCAGCGGGCGCTCAGCGAACAGCAGCGCCAGGCCCAGTACGAGCGGCAGCAGGCCATGCTGGCCAAGGAGATCAAGTTCATCGAGCGGTTCAAGGCCCGGGCCTCCCACGCCGCCCAGGTGCAGAGCCGGGTGAAGAAGCTCGACAAGATCGACCGGGTGGAGGCCCCCCGCCGCCGTCAGTCGGTGCAGTTCGAGTTCCGCAGCCCGCCCCGCTCCGGCGACGACGTGATCAGCCTGCGCGATGTGCACAAGAGCTACGGGGCCCAGCCCATCTACCAGGGCCTCGACTTCCTGGTGCGCCGCAAGGAGCGCTGGTGTGTGCTGGGCGCCAATGGTGCGGGCAAGTCGACCCTGCTGAAGCTGGTGGCCGGGGACATTGTCCCGGACAAGGGCGTGGTCAGCCTCGGGGCCAGTGTCCGGATGGGCTATTTCGCCCAGCATTCCATGGACTTGCTGGACGGGGAGGAGACCATCTTCGAGTCCCTCGACAGCGCCTTCCCTCAGGCGGGGCAGGGGGCGCTTCGCACCCTGGCCGGATGCTTCGGCTTTTCCGGCGATGATGTGGAAAAGCCCTGCCGGGTGCTGTCCGGGGGCGAGAAGGCCCGGCTGGTGATGGCGCGGATGCTGTTCGATCCGCCGAACCTCCTGGTGCTGGACGAGCCCACCAACCACCTGGACATGGTGACCAAGGAGATGCTGGTGGCTGCGCTGGCGGATTTCGAGGGCACCATGCTGTTCGTCTCCCACGACCGGCATTTCCTCGGGGCCCTCTCCAACCGGGTGCTGGAACTGACCCCCGACGGCATCCACCAGTATGGCGGCGGCTACACCGAATACGTCGCCCGCACCGGTCAGGAAGCGCCGGGCCTGCATCCGGGCGGCTAGGGCGCGGGGACGATGCCGGACCAGCTTCAGGGACGCAGGATCGCGATCATCGGCGGCTCCGGGTCTGGCAAGACCACCCTGGCCCGGGTCCTGTCGCAGCGTCTCCAGATTCCGCACATCGAGCTGGACGCCCTGAACTGGGGCCCGAACTGGACGGCCCTGTCGCTCGCCGATCCCGAGGCCTGGGCCCGTGCCGTGGCCGGTGCCATCGCCGGCGACCACTGGATCACGGACGGCAACTACGCGCAGGGGGCCCTCCCGCAGATCCTGCCCCGGGCCACTGACATCGTCTGGCTGGACTATGCCCGCGGCGTGATCCTGGCCCGGGTGCTTCGTCGCTCCTTCATCCGGGCCCTGACCGGGCAGGAGCTGTGGCCGGGTACCGGCAATCGGGAGCAGTTCTCTCGCTGGCGGGAGACGGACCATCCGATCCGCTGGACCTGGGATACCTATCACGATGCCAATGCCCGCCGGGCGGCGCTGTTCGCCGACCCGAACCTTGCCGGTGCGCGGAAACACCGGCTGC
>DAINBM010000380.1:0-2794 GCA_036732965.1 Caulobacteraceae bacterium
GGCCGGGTTCGGGTGGGGGAAAGGGTTCGCTCATGCCCGCAGATGTCGGCCGGACCGTCCCGCTTGTCCAGAGGCGCCTTTGCCGGAGCGGCCGACTGGCCTATCAAGGGGCATGACCGATGCCTCGCCCGTTTCCGTCCCGCCCGCTGCCGATGCACCTCTGCCCGATGCGGATCGGGACAACTGGGTGGACCGCTTCGCCCCCGCCGCCTGGCGGCCGTGGCTGAAGCTGGGACGCTTCGACCGGCCGGCGGGGACCTGGCTGCTGATGCTGCCTGCCTGGCAGGGCGTGGCGCTGGCGGCGGCCATGCAGGGGCGGGGCCCCGATCCGGTGCTGCTGGCCAAGATGGCGGTGGGGGCACTGGCCATGCGCGCCGCGGGCTGCGCCTACAACGACATTGTCGACCGGGACATCGACCGGCAGGTGGCGCGCACGGCGAGCCGTCCGGTGGCCAGCGGAGCGATCCGTGTACGGGGGGCCTTCGGCTTCATCGGCGCGTGCTGCGCGCTGGGACTGGTGGTGCTGCTGAGCCTGACGCCCGCCGCCATCGGTCTGGGCGTCGCCTCCCTCGCGCTGGTGGCGGCCTATCCCTTCATGAAGCGGATCACCTGGTGGCCGCAGGCCTGGCTGGGCCTGACCTTCAACTGGGGGGCGCTGCTCGGCTTTGCGGCGGTGGCGGGAACGGTGGGCTGGCCTGCGGTGCTGCTCTATGCGGGCGGACTGTTCTGGACGCTGGGCTATGACACCATCTACGCCCTGCAGGACATGGAGGACGATGCCCTGGTGGGCGTCCGGTCCTCCGCCCGGCGCCTGGGCGGGTTCGTGCGACCCGGGGTGGCGGTCTTCTATGCCGCGGCCTTCATCCTGGCCCTGGCCGCGGGGATCACCGCCGGGCTGACCAACCTCTTCCTCGCGGTGGGGCTGGCCTATGGCTGGCACCTCGCCTCCCAGGCCCGGCGGCTCCAACCCCAGGACGGGGCGCTGGCGCTCAAGCTGTTCCGGTCCAACCGGGATGCCGGCCTGATCCTGTTCGCGGCCCTGGTGGGCGGGGCCTGGAACGGCTGAGCGTGGGCGTCAGCGGGTCTGGGCCGACCGTCCCGTGGTGGGAGCGGAGGCATAGGCCGCCGCCGGTTCCGGACGGAAGGTCTGGGCGAAGCGCTCCGCCGCCTTTCGACCTTCGGCGGTCAGGGTCGGGCGCAGGCGATCGGCATCCGCATGGGCTTCCCGGTCGCCGCTGACATCGGCCGCCACCAGATACCACTGATAGGCCAGGCTGAAGTTCTGGGTCACCCCGTAGCCGTTCTCGTAGAGCCGGGCGAGGTTGTACTGGGCATCCTTCAGGCCGAGCCGCGCGGCGCGAGTGAACCAGTCGGCGGCACCCGGCAGGTCCGGTGCTCCACCCTGGCCCTCGTACATGAACAGGCCGAGGTTGAACATGGCCTCGGCCACGCCGGCCTTGGCGGCCCGCTCGGCCCACATGCGGGCCTTGGCCAGGTCCGCGGACTGGCCGGCACCGCCGCGCTCATAGATCTTGGACAGGTGGAACTGCGCCGCCGGATAGCCCGCTGCCGCGGCCCGGACGAGGGTCGAGAAGGCCTTGGCGTCCTCCTTGGCCTGAAGCTGGCTCAGGGCGGTGGCATAGAGCGCCTTGCCGGCATCCGTCGGGCCGGAGGCCGTGGCCGCCTCGGCAGGCGTGGGCGTCGTCGCCACGGCCAGCTCGCTCGCCCGGTTCGAGGGCGCACCGGCGGTGGCGTCACTGGCCGCCTTGGTCCCCGTCGGGCCGCCGCTCCGGGCGATGAGGGGCGCACCGTGTCCCTCATCCTTCGTGCCGTCACTGACGATCATGAAGCCCAGCACCGTCGCCGTAACGGTGAGGGACACGGCCGTGGCCAGCAGCAGGGTCACGGTGGAGACCCCGTCGTCCTTGCGCTTGCGCTTGGGCAGTCCGAGCCCGAACGGGCCACGGGCCGGCCGGTCGGAGGCCCCGCCCGCGCCGGTGGTATCCGCCGGGGTCTTTGGGCGGAATCCCTTGCCCTTGAAGAGGCCACGGTCCGAAGCCGTATCCGCGGCGGAATCCGCCGCGCCGCTGCCGGCGGCCCGCGCGGCACTGCGCGCCTGGGCAATCAGTTCCCGCGTCGTCAGCGCGCGGGGCTCATCCGCCTCGGCGGCCGACGGCCTGAACAGGGGCTCGTCCCCGCCGTGCGCAGGCGCACCGATGGCGGTGTCCGGTAGGTCGGCGAAGACGGGTGCGTGGGCATCGTCGAAGAATGCAGGGTCGCCGAACTCCGGTGCGTCATGAGGCGATTCATGCTCATGCGTCGTGTCGGCGAACAGAGCCTCATCGGCCCCGCCGTGCACGGTCGCGCCGTGGCTTCCGAAGGCCGGAGCAACGAAGGGGTCGTCAGGGTCCTCAGCATGTGCAGCAGGGGCTGCCGGGGCGGCAGACCGGGGCTCGAACAGATGGTCATCGCCGGCCGCGTGCGATCCCGGTGCGGCGGGGCCGTTGTCGTCGCCGAAGTCGAGGTTCTCGAACATGGCCAGCACATCGACATCGGCGGCCACCTGTCCGTGGCGAGGACCGGTGGGCGTCGGGGCCGCGGGCGCGATGACGGTAGCCATGGGTTCGGCCGCACGCAGGGCGTCGAGGGCATCGCGGTTGATCAGGGACGAGCGCCGCAGGGGATCCTCGTCGCTGCGGATCCGGGGCTGCTCCGTCGGCATGGTGACCCGGGCGATCTCGCCGGCGAACACGTCGGCATCGTCGTCGATGATTGGCCTCGACCAGCTTGCCGT
>DAINBM010000381.1:0-2789 GCA_036732965.1 Caulobacteraceae bacterium
TGGACAAGGCCATCCGCAGCGCCGGGATCGGCCTCAATCCCGTGGTGGACGGCAGACCCTGCGGGTCCCCATCCCCGCCCTCACCGAAGAGCGGCGCAAGGATCTGGTGAAGCTGGCGGGGAAGTACGCCGAACAGCAACGCGTCGCCGTGCGCAACGTCCGTCGCGATGCGATGGAGGAACTGAAGAAGGCGGAGAAGGACGGCGAGATCTCAAAGGACGATCACAAGCGTCTGGAGACCGAGGTGCAGGGCTTCACCGACGGGGCCATCAAGCGGATCGACGAGGCCTTGAAAACCAAGGAACAAGAGATCATGCAGGTCTAGGGATCCGCTGCGATCGCTACCGCACCGCGGAGACAGGAGCCTGATGATGTCGCCGAAGCCGGCCGAGGATGTTCCCGCGATGACGACCGCCCGCCATGTGGCGATCATCATGGACGGTAATGGCCGCTGGGCGAAGCGCCGCGGGATGCCGCGCACCTTCGGACATCAGGCGGGGGTCAATGCCCTCAAGCGCACGGTGGAGGCCGCCCCGCAGCTGGGGATCGAGTGGCTGACCGTGTTCGGCTTCTCCACCGAGAACTGGCGGCGTCCGGCCAGCGAGGTCAGCGAGCTGATGGGGTTGCTCAAGGCCTATGTGAAGACCGATCTCGCCCGACTGGAACGGGAAGGTGTCCGGGTGCGCATCATCGGCCGTCGGGAGGGCCTTGCGCCGGACATCCACGCGATCATCGACGAAGCGGAGGCCCGAACCGCGCGGAATGATCGCTTCAACCTGCAGGTTGCCTTCAATTATGGGGGACGGGCCGACATCACCGATGCGGCCATCCGCTTTGCCCGGGACCTCGCCGCGGGCCGGATCAGCCCCGAGTCGGACCCCGAGGCCGCCTTCGCGCGCTATCTCTCCACTGCGGCCGGTCCGGCACCGGATCTGATCATCCGGACCTCCGGCGAACAACGCCTGTCCAATTTCCTTCTGTGGGAGGCGGCCTATGCGGAGTTCGTCTTCCAGGACGTGCTGTGGCCGGACTACGGTCCGGATGCCCTGAAGGCTGCCGTTCAGGAATACCTCGGCCGGGAACGCAGATACGGGGGGGTCGACGCGGATGACGTCCTCGCCCCCGGCTAAGCGCTTCGACTGGGGGAATCTCCGGCTCCGTATCCTGTCTGCCGTCGTCCTCGGTCCTGCGACCATCCTGGTGCTGTGGTTCGGCGGTTGGCCGTTCCTGCTGATGCTGGCCATCGCCTCGACCCTGCTGGCCATCGAGTGGGGGCTGATGAGCACACCCGAGGCACCGGCCCATACCGCGGGCCTTGTGACGGTGGCCGTGCTCGTGCCCCTGTTTCTGGCCTATCGGGACGACACCGTGACCGCCTGCATCGTCCTGCCGCTCACGGCCCTGGCGGCAGCCCTGGCCGCCCGGTTGACCCGCTGGTCCGACCGCAGCCTCGATATCGCGTTCGGCGTGCTCTATCTCGGGCTTCCGGCCATGACCCTGATCTGGTTGCGCCACGATCCCGGTGGGCGGGGATGGGTCACGACCCTGCTCGCGGCTACCTGGTCGGCGGACATCTTCGCCTTTGTCGCCGGGAACATGCTGAAGGGGCCGAGGCTCTGGCCGAGGTTTTCGCCCAACAAGACCTGGTCGGGGTTCTTTTTCGGTCTGGCGGGTGCCATCGTGGCGGCGCTCGTCGTCTCTGCCCTCGGAGTCGGGGGCGGGGGACCCGGTCTTCGGCTGGCCGCCCCCGTGGGACTGGCCGTGGGCCTCGCCACCATGGCGGGGGATCTGTGGGAGTCGATCTTGAAGCGCAGGTTCGGGGTGAAGGATTCGGGCGATCTGATTCCCGGACACGGTGGACTGCTGGATCGGGTGGACGGTCTGATGTTCGCCATCCTCGTGACGGCTGTCCTGCGACTGATGATGCCCGGGCATGGGGGCGACGGACTGGCTGTGGGGATCCTCCGTTGACGGCACGGCGGGTGAGTGTGCTGTGCTCCACGGGGTCTGTCGGCGTTTCGACGCTGAACCTGCTGGACGAAGCCGTTCGGGCGGGCGAGGCCGAGCTCGAGGTGGAGGTGCTCGTGGCCGGGCGCAACGCCGCCCTGCTGGCGGAGCAGGCCCTGCGCTGGCGACCGGCCGTCACCGTCATCGCGGATCCCGGCGGTCATGATGAACTGGTGCAGCGGCTGGCGGGGTCGGGACTGGCGACGGCCGCGGGAACCCCGGCCGTGCTGGAGGCTTCGGCACGTCCGGCGGACTGGGTGATGGCGGCCATCGTCGGTGCCGCGGGGCTCGCCCCGACGCTGGCGGCGGCGAAGACCGGGGCGGTCATCGCGCTGGCCAACAAGGAAAGCATCGTCTGCGCCGGGCCGGCCATGCTCGCGGCGGTCCGCAAGGCCGGCGGAACCGTCATCCCGGTCGATTCCGAACATTCGGCGATCTTCCAGGCCCTGCGTGGCGAGAATGCCCGGCGCGTCGCGCGGCTGATCCTGACGGCATCCGGCGGTCCGTTCCGGACCTGGACACGCCAGCAGATGTCCGCCGTCTCTCCTGACGAGGCCCTGGATCATCCCGTCTGGCGGATGGGGCCGAAGATCTCCCTCGACAGTGCCACCCTGGCGAACAAGGGACTGGAGCTGATCGAGGCGTCGTATCTTTTTGACACGCCGGAACGTCAGATCGATGTGCTGGTTCACCCTCAGAGCATCATTCACTCGATGGTGGAGTTCCAGGATGGCTCGACCCTGGCTCAGATGGGGCCGCCGGACATGCGCTCCCCCATCGCC
>DAINBM010000382.1:0-2788 GCA_036732965.1 Caulobacteraceae bacterium
CATGGTGATGCAGCTGCCGGAAGGCGACCGCTACTCCATGAAGTTCCAGCAGATGACCTCGCGTCTCGCCATCATGATGGGCGGACGGGTCGCCGAGGAGCTGATCTTCGGCAAGGACAATGTGACCTCCGGCGCCTCTTCGGACATCGAGCAGGCCACCCGCCTCGCCCGCATGATGGTGACCCGCTGGGGCTTCTCCGAGGAGCTGGGCGTGGTGGCCTATGGGGAGAATCAGGACGAGGTGTTCCTGGGCATGAGCGTCGGCCGCCAGCAGAACGTCTCCGAGGAGACCGCCCGCAAGATCGACGGGGAAGTGCGCCGGCTGGTGCAGAACGGCTATGACGAGGCCCGGCGCATCCTGACGGAGCGTCTGGACGACCTGCACGCGCTGGCCAAGGCCCTGCTGGAGTTCGAGACCCTGTCCGGCGACGAGATCGTCAACGTGCTGAAGGGCATCCCGCCGGTTCGGGAGAACCCGGAGGACCGTCGTCCCCCGTCCGCCAGCGTCAGCGTGCCCCTGACCCATCCGACGCCGAGCCTGCCGCCCGGCGGCCTGTCCGGTGGCCCGACCCCGGAGCCGGCCTGACATCCCGTCCTCTGACCGACAGGGCGGCCGTATCGTGACGCTGGAACAGCGGTTGGCGGACCCCGCGCGCACGCGGCCGCTGGTCATGGGCATCGTCAATGTGGCGCCGGACAGCTTTTCCGACGGCGGCCGCCATGTGGACCCGGCCGTCGCCGTCGAGGCCGGCCTGCGTCTCGCGGCCGAGGGCGCGGACGTGCTGGACATCGGCGGGGAGTCCACCCGCCCGGGTGCCGAGCCCGTGTCGGAGCAGCAGGAACTGGACCGCATCCTTCCGGTGATCGAGGGCCTGGCCCGGCGCACCGATCGCGCGCTGTCGGTGGATACCCTGAAACCCGCCGTGGCCCGGGCCGCCATCACCGCCGGGGCGACGATCTGGAATGATGTGGCGGCGCTGCGCGGTCCTGCCGGTCCGGAAACGGCGGCGGAACTGGGGTGTTCGGTCATCCTCATGCACATGCAGGGCGAGCCCCGCTCCATGCAGTCCGACCCCCGATACGACGATGTGGTGACCGAGGTGGAGGCCTTCCTGCTGGACCGCGCGGCAGCGGCCATGGCCTCCGGCGTGGACCAGAGCCGCATCTGGCTGGACCCCGGCATCGGCTTCGGCAAGACCGTGGCCCACAACCTCGCCCTGCTGACGGCCCTGCCCCGCCTCGCCGCGCACGGCTTTCCCGTCCTGCTGGCCACCAGCCGCAAGCGGTTCATCGCGGGCGTCGACCCGGCCCGTCCCGACGCCGACCACCGTCTGGGGGGCTCCATCGCCACCGCCCTTTGGGGCGTGAGCCGGGGCTGTGCCATGGTCCGCTGTCACGACGTGGCGGCCACCGTCCAGGCCCTGCACCTCTGGGCCGCAATGGCGGAGGGTCCGGCATGAGCGGCCCGGTCCATCGCGGCCGGGTGCTGGTCATCGCCGGATCGGACTCCGGTGGCGGGGCCGGGATCCAGGCGGACATCAAGACCATTACCGTCCTCGGCGGCCATGCTGCCACGGCGGTCACGGCGATCACGGTCCAGAACACCCTGGGCGTCAGTGGCGTGCTCGCCCTGCCCCCGGACCTGATCGAGGCCCAGGCGCGGGCGGTGCTGGACGACATCGGCGCCGACGTGATCAAGACCGGGATGCTGGGCGACGCCGCCACGGTGGCGCGGGTCGCCGACCTGCTGGAGGCGTACCGTATCCCGGCGGTGATCGATCCGGTGATGGTGGCCAAGGGCGGGCAGGCCCTGCTGGCGGATGACGCGGTCCACACCCTGATCACCCGTCTTCTGCCCCACGCCACGCTTCTGACCCCCAACGCGCCGGAGGCCGCCGCCCTGACCGGCCTTAGCGTGGAGACCACCGACGACCTGCGGCGGGCCGGGTCGGCCCTCCTGGAGCGGGGGGCCCTGGCCGTGCTGATGAAGGGCGGACACGTGTCCGGCGACCGGGTGGTGGACCTGCTGCTCACCCCCGAGGGCGAGACCCTGTTCGAAGGGCCCCGGATCGAGACGCGGCACACCCACGGCACCGGCTGCACCCTGGCGTCTGCTGTGGCAGCCGGCCTGGCCCGGGGCCTGACCCTGGTAGCGGCCGTGGCCCAGGCCCATGCCTATGTGGCCGAGGCGATCCGGCAGGCACCAGGCCTCGGCACCGGTCACGGCCCCCTCGACCATGGCTGGCCGCTCCGCCCCGGGGCTGTGGCACCGGGCTGAAATGAACCGAAACCGAGATTGACCGCCTGCGTCTGCGGAAGGTGCTAAACGGCGGGCAGTTCCGCTCTCAGACCCATCGGGGATACCGGCATGTCCATCGCCTTCATCGACCTCAACGCCCAGCGCCGCCGGATCGGCCCGCGCATGACCGAGGCGATGATGGCCGTGATCGAATCCGGTGCCTTCATCATGGGCCCCCCGGTGAAGACGCTGGAGCAGCAGCTGGCGGCCTTCGGAAGCGCGCGGCACGCCCTGTCCTGCGCCAATGGCACGGATGCCATCGTGCTGCCCCTGATGGCCTGGGACATCGGGCCCGGCGATGCGGTGTTCTGCCCGTCCTTCACCTTCGCCTCGACGGCCGAGGTGGTGCCCTGGACCGGGGCCTCGCCCGTGTTCGTCGACATCGACCCGGTGACCTACAACATGGACCCCGCGGCGCTGGAGGCCGCGATTGGCGAGGTACTGGCCAAGGGCGAGCTGACCCCGAAGGTGGTCATTGCCGTCGACCTG
>DAINBM010000383.1:0-2774 GCA_036732965.1 Caulobacteraceae bacterium
GGGCCCTGCCGCCAGCACCATGAGGGGCGCAAGCTTGGGCCCGACGCCCTTCAGTGTCGAGATTTCGGCGAACAGTGGAAAAAGACTCGGCGGCCGCATCATCCCACCATAGACCGCCTGAGGAATTCCGTTAAACAGGCAGCGTCGAGCAATCGGCGACCCATATGGATCCCATGCAGCACAACCCTCTCGATTCCGACCGCGTGAAGAAGCTGAAGTTCCGGGCCTGGCGCCGGGGGTTCCGCGAGGCCGACCTGATCCTCGGTCCGTTCGCCGACGCCCATGCGGCAGAGCTGGGGCCTGCGGAGCTGGATCAGTTCGAGCGCCTGCTCGAAGTACCGGATCAGGACCTGTACGGCTGGATCATCGAGCGCGAGCCGACCCCGGCCCCCTTCGATACCCCGCTGATGGGGCGCATCAAGTCCTTCCGGTTTGGCGCCCGCCAGACCCGATCCGACCTCGGCGGCTGAGCCTGTTCCCATGAGTGAGACCCTGCAATCGCCCGCGGATGTCGCGCGGCTGGCGCGGCTGTCCGGTCGCCTGACCCTCGCCGGTGCCCCGGAGGGCTTCGACGCCCTCGCCACGGCCCAGCTGGCCCGCGCCCACGGCGGAGTCAGCGTCTTCATCGCCCGGGATACCGCCCGCGCCGGAGCGTTCGGCGACGCCGTGCGCTTCTTCGACCCGGAGATCGAACTGATCGACCTGCCGGGCTGGGACTGTCTGCCCTATGATCGGATCGGCCCCAGCGCCTCGGTGTCGGCCAGCCGGATGGCCGCCCTGTCGCGCCTCGCCTCGCCCGGGGCCGGGACCACCCCCCGGCTGGTCATCACCGCCGCCTCCAGCGTCATCCAGCGCCTGCCGCCCCGGGACGTGGTCCGGAAGGCCACATTCTCGGCCCGGGTCGGCAATGAGGTGGCCATTGCCGATCTCGAGCGCTACTTCGCCGTCAACGGCTATGTCCGTGCCTCCACCGTGTCCGAGCGCGGGGAGTTTGCCATCCGCGGCGGCGTGATCGACGTCTATCCTCCCACGGCGGACGAGCCGGTGCGGCTGGACCTGTTCGGCGACACCCTGGACGCCATTCGCGCCTTCGACGCCATGACCCAGCGCTCCACCCGCCAGCTGCGGGAGATCGAGCTCCTGCCGGTGAGCGAGGCGCTGGTGGATGCGGCCGCCATCTCCCGCTTCCGGTCCGGCTTCATCGCCCTGTTCGGCGCGGCGGCGGACGATCCCCTCTACGCCGCCATCAGCGAAGGCGGACGTCGCGGAGGCATGGAGCACTATCTGCCCCTGTTCTACGAGACCACGGAGACCCTGTTCGACTATCTGGGCCCGGATGCCCTGGTTCTGGTGGATCATCAGGCCACCGACGCCCGGGACGAGCGCCTGTCCATGATCGCGGATGCCTATGACGCCCGGCGTGAAGCGGCGCAGGTGCGGGGCGGAGCGGTCTATCGGCCGGTGCCGATGGACCGCCTCTATCTCGATCAGACCGCCTGGGACCTGAAGCTGGCCGAACACCCGGTGCGGGTCTTCAGTCCCTTCGTCGAGGAACCCTCCGCCACCGTCGTGGACCTCGGGGCCCGGCCGGGACGCAGCTTTGCCGCGGAGCGGGCGCAGGACAGCGTCAACCTGTTCGAGGCGGTCACCGACCACGCCAAGGCGCTCGGCCGTGACGGCAAGCGGGTCTTGTTCGCGTCCTGGTCCGACGGGTCTTCGGACCGGCTGGCCTCGATGCTGGGTGACCATGGGCTGGAGGGTGTGCGTCTGGCCCCGAGCTGGCGCGAGGCCCAGGCCTTCGGCATCGCCGGAACCCGCGCCAAGCCGGTGCAGCGGGCCATCCTGCCGGTGGACCACGGCTTCGTGACCGAGAGCCTGGCGGTCATTTCCGAGACGGACATCCTCGGCGATCGTCTGGCAAGGCCCCGGCGCAAGCGTCGCGCCCAGAACTTCCTGGCGGAGGCCACCTCGCTCACCCCGGGGGATCTGGTGGTGCATATCGACCACGGGATCGGCCGCTATTCCGGCCTCAGGACCCTGGACGTGAACGGGGCCCCGCACGACTGCCTCGACCTGCAATATGGCGGGGATGCCAAGCTCTACCTGCCGGTGGAGAATATCGACCTCCTGACCCGCTACGGCTCGGACTCGGAGGGGGTGCAGCTCGACCGCCTCGGCGGTGCGGCCTGGCAGGCGCGAAAGGCCCGGGCCAGGGAACGCCTGCGCGAGATGGCGGAGGGTCTGATCCGCATTGCCGCCGCCCGGGAACTCAAGACAACTGAGGCGGTCGACCCGCCGTCCGGCCTGTTCGACGAATTCTGCGCCCGCTTCCCGTATGACGAAACGGACGACCAGCTGAACGCCATCACCGACGTGCTCACCGACCTGTCGAGCGGCAAGCCGATGGACCGGCTCATCTGTGGCGATGTGGGCTTCGGCAAGACCGAGGTGGCCCTGCGGGCCGCCTTCGTGGTGGCCATGTGCGGCAAGCAGGTGGCCATTGTCTGTCCGACCACGCTGCTGGCGCGGCAGCACTTCCGCACCTTCAGCGAACGCTTTGCCGGCTGGCCGATCAAGGTTCGCCAGCTGTCCCGCATGGTGCCCGCCAAGGAGGCCGCCCAGACCCGGGAGGGCCTCGCCAATGGCGAGATCGAGGTGGTGGTGGGGACCCACGCCATCCTGTCCAAGCAGGTGTCGTTCCGCGACCTCGGCATGGTCATCGTCGACGAGGAGCAGCACTTCGGCGTCAAGCACAAGGAGAAGCTCAAGGAGCT
>DAINBM010000384.1:0-2773 GCA_036732965.1 Caulobacteraceae bacterium
GAAGCGCTGGAACTCGTCGAACGGCGACAGGAAGGGGTTCTTGTAGTTCAGGTGCAGCACGAAGCCGACGGCCACGTAGTTGTCCCCGAAGTGGTACATGAACGAGCCGCCGCCGGTCTTGTCGTCCAGCGGCCAGCCGAAGCTGTGCTGAGCGAGGCCGGGCTGGTGCTTTTCCGGCGGGACCTGCCAGAGCTCCTTGATGCCGATGCCGAACTTCTGCGGCTCGCGGCCCTCATCGAGCTTGAAGCCGGCGATCACCTGCTTGGCCAGGGACCCGCGCACGCCTTCGGCGATGAACACGTACCGTCCGTGCAGTTCCATGCCCGGCTGATAGTCCGGCTTCTGCTCGCCATCCTTGGCGATGCCGACCACGCCCACGACCACGCCCTTGATCGCGCCGTCCTCGCGCTTCACCAGCTCCGACGCCGCAAAGCCGGGATAGATCTCGACCCCGAGTTCCTCGGCCTGGGTGGCCAGCCAGCGACAGACATTGGCCAGGGAGGCAATGTAGCACCCGTGATTGTGCATGAAGGGCGGCATGGCCCACATGGGCAGGGAGATCTCGCCCGACGGGCCGAGCATCAGGAACCGGTCCCGCGTCACCGGCGTCTCCAGCGGCGCGCCGCGATCCTTCCAGTCGGGGAAGAGTTCGGTCAGGGCCTTCGGATCGATCACCGCCCCGGACAGGATATGGGCACCGACCTCGGAGCCCTTTTCCACAAGTGCCACGGAGACATCGGTCCCGGCCGCCGCCGCCAGCTGCTTGAGCCGGATGGCCGCAGACAGACCCGATGGCCCGCCCCCGACGATCACAACATCATATTCCATCGACTCGCGTTCGGGGGCGTCGCTCATGCGCAAGGTTCCTTGACGCGGATCCATTGATCCGGAGGCTGTCTTATCCGAATGTGTCGCAAGGGTGGTCAAGCCCCATCTTCTGTATCCGCCCTGCAACTTTCCGATCCGGAAGGACGATTTGAGCCTCTCCCCCTCGTCCGAGCCCGATGCCGCGCTCACCAGTCTCCTTGCCTTCTGGGCCGAGGCCGGGGTCGACACGGCCTATGCTGACCGGCCGGTCAACAGACTGGAAGAGGGTCGTCGCCGGCTGGACGCCCCCGCGCGCACGGCCGCGGTGGCGGTGCGTGGCGAGGCGTCCCTGCTGGTCAGTCCCGCCGGCGGGGGCGTGGGAACCGCCAGCGCCGTGGCGATCGCGAGGGATCTGGCGCGGGGCTGCGACACACTCGATGCCCTCGCCGCCGCCATTGCGGAGTTCGAGCTCTGCCCCCTGAGGACCATGGGCGCGCGGCAGTCCGTCTTTGCCCGCGGTCGTCCCGACGCGCCTGTGATGATCATCGGCGAAGGGCCCGGTGCAGACGAGGACGTTCAAGGTCTGCCCTTCGTCGGCAAGGCTGGAAGACTGCTCGACCGGATGCTTGCGGCCGCAGGGCTCGAGGATGAGGTGTTCATCACCAACACCGTGTTCTGGCGTCCGCCGGGCAATCGCATCCCGACACCGGAGGAGCAGGCCATCTGCGCCCCATTCGTCGCGCGCGCCATCGAGCTGGTGGATCCGAAGCTCCTGGTGCTGGTCGGAGGTGCCGCGGCCAAGGCGATGCTTGGGCGACCGGAAGGGATTCTCAGCCTGCGCGGCCGCTGGACCGAATGGGCGGGTGAGGATGGTCACCGGAGGTCAACCCTGCCGACCCTTCATCCCGCCTTCCTGTTGCGGCAACCCGCGGCCAAGAAGCAGGCCTGGGCCGATCTGATGAGCCTTGCTGCGAGACTTGATCGGGAGCGGGGTTCCCCGTAAAACGCGGGTGCGCTCGTGGACCTGTCGAGCGATGGGCCTCGTCCGCGACGCCCCTTGAGGGCGACGTCTTGAAGCCGACCGGTCTGTCCCCTGTCTGTCTGACGATCCGCCTCCTTGGCGCAATGACCGTGGCCATGGCCGTTCCCCGGCCGGTCCTGGCCGCTCCCGCTGCAACGTCCGCAGCGTCGACGGTCCATGTGCTGAAGCCGTCCGACCTCGGGGCCTATGCCGCCGCGTTCGCCGCGGTGCGACGGGGTGACTTCGACACGGCGGACCGGGAGCTCAAGAAAGTCCGGGACCCCTGTCTCGTCGGGCGGGTGACCTTTGAAAAACTGATGTCACCCACCTACTCCGCCAGCTTCGCCGAGTTGAAGGCATGGCTGCAGAAGTACCACCAGATGCCCGGTGCCGAGCGGGTCTGGGCGGTGGCACGCAAGCGCCAGATCGCCTCGGAGCTTCCGCTGCCCGATCCGGACCCCTCCGATGGCGCGGCTGATGCGGCGGCCTGGTCCCGCGTCGAGCGGGTGGCGGAACGACTGGAAGCGCCCCCGAAGCCCAAGGTCGCCGTCGCCCGCGGTATCGAGGCGGCCCGGGATGCCTATTACCGCGGGGACGTGGCACTGGCCTACCGGCTTGCGCGCACTGCGGGGGAACATTGGGTCCTCGGCCTTGCCGCCTATCGGCTCAGGCACTTCGACGAGGCCCGGGAGGCATTTGCCACCCTCGCCCGGGACCGCGCCCAGAACGACTGGGTGCGGTCCGCAGGAGCCTACTGGGCGGCCCGCGCCGCGATCGCCGCCGGACATGCCGAGGCGGCACCGGCCTATCTTCAGACGGCTGCCGCCACGCCCTACACCTTCTACGGGCTGATTGCCGAGCGCCAGCTGGGGCTGGATCCGGCCGTCGGCCCCACCGGCCTCGTGCTCGAGGATCCGGGTCGTGGGGATGACGCTGCCCGGCCGG
>DAINBM010000385.1:0-2746 GCA_036732965.1 Caulobacteraceae bacterium
GCAGACCCCGAGGCTCACCGTGTATTTCGCCGACAACGGCCAGCCCCGGCAGTCGGCCGGCGGTCCCGACATGGGCCGCATCCAGCGGATGGAGGCCGAGGGGCCCGTCTATTTCGTGACGGCGACCCAGAAGGCCCAGGGCAACCACGCCACCTATGACGCCGTGGCCGACACCGTGACCATGACCGGCAACGTCATCATGGTGCAGGACAAGAACGTGGTGAAGGGCGAGAAGCTGGTGATCGAGCAGAAGACCGGTCACTCCACCCTCTATGCCACCACGAACCAGGAAAAGGGCCGGGTGCGGGGAGTCTTCTATCCGAACAGCACCCCGGCGGCCCCGAAACCCTGACGCCCCCATGTCCCAGACCCCGCTTCCCCTGCTGAGCACCGTGCCGGAGCCGGATCGCCGGCCCCCGGCCGCGGCCCCCGTGGCCATCGCCGACACGGGCCTTCACGTGGACCGCATCGGCAAGTCCTTCGGGACGCGGGCGGTAGTGCGCAGCGTCTCGCTCCAGCTCGCCCGGGGCGAGGTGGTGGGGCTTCTCGGTCCGAATGGGGCCGGCAAGACCACCTGCTTCTACATGATCACCGGCCTGATCCCGGCGGACTACGGGTCGATCTTTCTGGACGGAGAGGACATCACGCCCCTGCCCATGTTCCAGCGGGCCCGCATGGGGGTGGGTTACCTGCCGCAGGAAGCCTCCATCTTCCGCGGGATGAGCGTGGCCGAGAACGTCATGGCCGTGGTGGAGATGCGCGAGCCGGACCCGGTGGCCGCGCGGCAGACGGTGGCCCGGCTGCTGGACGAGCTGCACATCGCCCATCTGCGCGACGCCCCGGCCTCGGCCCTGTCCGGCGGGGAGCGTCGGCGGTGCGAGATCGCCCGGGCGCTCGCCACCGAACCGGCCTTCATGCTGCTGGACGAGCCCTTCGCCGGGATCGACCCCCTGGCAATCAGCGATATCCGGGATGTGATCAGCTATCTCAAGTCCCAGGGCATCGGCGTGCTGATCACCGACCACAATGTGCGCGAGACGCTGCAGATCACGGATCGGGCCTCCATCATCCATGCGGGCGAGGTGCTGTTCGAGGGCTCGCCCGAGGCCGTGCTCGCCGATCCCGAGGTTCGTCGGGTCTATCTGGGCGATGCGTTCAACTGAACCTTAATGCCTTGGCCGCGATGATGGCATCCTAGCGATTCGGTCGGCCGGCAGGGAGGCGCGTCAGACATGGCGCTTGGTGCGCGTCTTGAATTCCGGCAGGGCCAGAGTCTGGTCATCACGCCGCAGCTGCAGCAGGCCATCAAACTCTTGCAGCTCTCCAATCTCGAGCTCGAGGTGTTCGTCGAGCAGGAGCTGGAGAAGAACCCCCTGCTGGCCCGCGAGGAGCCCCAGGCGGAGGTGGCGGAACCGTCGGACGACGTCTCCGGCGAAGAGACCTATTCCATGACCGACACCCCCGGACGGGCCGAGGCGGACCTCGACGCCCGCCCGGACGATGTGCACGACTGCGCGCCCGGCGATTACGCCACCGGCGATGCCGCTGCCGCCCAGCCCGCCGCCGATGTGGGCGGGACGGTGGACTGGTCCAAGGCCGGCAATGGCGGCGGTGGCGACATGGATGCCGACGGGCTGGAGGGCGTCCTCACCCGCGAACTCACCCTCACCGACCATCTGACCGAGCAGCTGCAGGTGCTGCGCCTGACCCCCGCCGAGCGGGCCATTGCCGTCATCCTCATCGACGGGGTGGACGAGGGCGGCTATCTGCGCCTCGAGGCCGCCGAGGTGGCCGGTCGCCTGGGCTGCAGCGAGGCCCTGGTGGAGGCGGTGCTGCGGCAGTTGCAGGGGTTCGATCCGGTGGGCGTGTTCGCCCGGGATGTCCGGGAATGCCTGATGATCCAGCTGGCGGACCGCAACCGGCTGGATCCCGCCATGCAGGCCCTGCTCGACCATCTGGACCTCTTGGCCCGCCGGGACTTCGCGGCCCTGCGCCGCATCTGCGGTGTGGATGACGAGGACCTGCGGGACATGGCCGCCGAGCTGCGGGGCCTGACGCCCCGCCCCGGGGCCGCCTTCGGATCCGCTCCGGTCCAGTCGGTGGTGCCCGACGTGTTCGTCCGCGAGGACGGCTATGGCGGCTGGCGGATCGACCTGAACAGCGACACCCTGCCGCGGCTGCTCGTGGACCAGCGCTACCATGCCCAGGTGGCCCGGGCATCGCGGACCGAGGCGGAGAAGGCCTTCGTCTCCGACTGCTTCGCCTCGGCCAACTGGCTGGTGAAGAGCCTCGACCAGCGGGCCCGGACCATCCTGAAGGTGTCCAGCGAGATCGTCCGTCAGCAGGATGCCTTCCTCGCCTTCGGCGTGGAGCATCTGCGCCCCCTGAACCTGAAGACCGTGGCCGATGCCATCGGCATGCACGAGTCCACCGTCAGCCGGGTGACCTCCAACAAGTACATCTCCACGCCCCGGGGCCTGTTCGAGCTGAAGTTCTTCTTCACCTCGTCCATTGCCTCTTCCGACGGCGGCGAGGCCCATTCGGCGGAGTCGGTCCGGCACAAGATCAAGCAGCTGATCGATGGCGAGGCGGACGGCCGCTACGGCGACGAGGGTGTCCTCTCCGACGACCGCATCGTGGAGATCCTCAAGGCCGCCGGGATCGAGATCGCCCGGCGCACCGTGGCCAAGTATCGGGAGGCCCTGCGCATTCCCTCATCGGTGGAGCGCAAGCGGCAGATGCGGCT
>DAINBM010000386.1:0-2736 GCA_036732965.1 Caulobacteraceae bacterium
CATGGCCAGCCACAGGGGGTCACCCATCCGCAGGGTGGCGATGCCCAGCACGGCCTGGAGGCAGACCAGACCCGCCAGCCAGTAACTGGTCCGCCGGACCGGCTGGGCCACGCCCCGCACCCGGGTCACCTGAACCGCGAACAGTATGACGGCCGCGAACAGCACGTAGCCGACCAGGCGGTGGTTGAACTGCACCGCGGCCTGCCCGTGAACCAGCGACGCCCCGAGACCACGGGCCCGCTCCACATAGTCCGACGGGATCAGATGGCCGTTCATCATCGGCCAGTCATTGTACACCCGCCCCGCATGATTGCCCGCCACAAGGGCTCCGAGCAGGCACTGGACATAGGTCAGTGCCACCAGACCTGCGGCGGACCAGCGCCACGGCGTATCCATTCCCAGCACGTTCCGTCCCCGGCCGAACCACGCCTCGAGCCCGGTCCAGACGCATCCGCAGAAGATGATCAGGGCCATGCCCAGATGGGTCGCCAGCCGTTCCGGCGCGACCGCGACACCGCGGTCAAGTCCGCTGGACACCATCCACCAGCCGACGAAGCCCTGCAGACCGCCCAGCGCCAGCAGCACCCAGCAGCGCCAGATCAGGCGCCGGGGGATCGACCGGGTCACCAGCAGGGCGATGAACGGCACCAGGAACACCAGACCGACGATGCGGCCCAGGAGGCGATGCCCCCACTCCCACCAGTAGATGCCCTTGAAGGCCGCCAGCGTCATGCCGGCATTGACGAACCGGTACTGGGGGATGTGCTTGTACTTGTCGAAGGCCTCGGCCCAGCCATGATCGCTGATCGGCGGAATCACCCCGAGGATCGGCTTCCACTCGGTGATCGACAGGCCGGAACCGGTGAGGCGGGTCGCGCCACCGACCACCACCATGGCATAGACCAGAGCCGCGACGGCGAAGAGCCACAAGGCGGCCGAATAGGACCTCTCGAGATTGTAGCTCCAGCGCATGGCCTGATACTTCCTTGGGCGAGAACCCCGCTCCCTAGCGCTTGCCGCCGCCGCCGTCCACGGGGATCGGGCAGATGAGCGAAGAGAAGTGAAATCCGCGCGGGAAATCCCTATCTAGGGCCGGACGGAAGTGTCTGACAGGTCTTGGAGTACGGGAATGGGTGTGCGGACGCGGAAATTCATCGGAGCCTTCCTGCTCGTGGCCTTTGTCTGCGCCTATGCGGTGCTGGTGGTAATGGTCGGCGAGCGGCTTCCGGACGTGGGCTGGGTCAAGGGGCTGTACTTCGCCGTGGCCGGCCTCGCCTGGGGCGCGCCGATCCTGCCGCTGCTCAGCTGGATGAACCGGGACGGGCGTTCCGAGGGCTGAAGCCCGCGGGCGGACAGGGTTCCGGAGCCCAGGCTGGAACCGGCAAGCTGGGGGGCCGGTTCGGAAAAATGGTCGGAGCGGCGGGATTCGAACCCACGACCCCTTGACCCCCAGTCAAGTGCGCTACCAGGCTGCGCTACGCTCCGACATCACAGTGGACGGGCGTTATAGAGAGCCCCCTCGCCGGCGGCAATGCGGAAAGTCTCCAAAGCCCCGGAAAATGCGGAGGCACCGGTTGCGCCGGAGGCCTAGGATCGGGCCAGCAGCCGGTCGATGCGCATCTTCACCGTTTCCAGATCCTCGAGCACATCGCTCAGACGCGCACGGGTCACGTCCGACAAGGTCCGGGCGGACAGGCCCGACGCATCCGGCAGCGGCGTGATGTCGCGGCGAATCTCGGGATCTGCACCACTGCCGGCCGCCAACAGGCAGCGTGCGCCCTGCTCCTTGTGCAGGCGCTGGACGCCCTTGATGGTGTAGCCTTCATCATGCAGCAGGGTCCGCACACCGCGCAGGATCTCGATGTCCTGACGCCGGTAGAACCGCCGCCCGCCCGCCCGCTTCATGGGGCGGATGAAGGAGAACTTGGTTTCCCAGAACCGCAGGACATGTTGCGGCACGCCGAGTTCGACCGCGGCTTCAGAAATCGTGCGAAACGCGTCAGGGCCCTTCGCGACCGCCACGGTCAGCTCTCCTGTTCCCCGTTGGTGTGGGCCGCGGGCGATCCGTCGATCTGGGCCTTCATCACCTGGGACGCCCGGAAACTGATGACCCGGCGCGGGTCGATGGCGGCCGGAGCCCCGGTCTTCGGATTGCGACCCATGCGCGCCCGCTTGGCCCGGACCTGAAAGACGCCGAAGCCGGACAGCTTGACGGTCTCACCCGCCTCCAGCGCCTCGGCCACCAGATCCAGGGTCCGCTCCACCAGTCCCGCACAATCCTGGCGGGTCAAACCCACGTCCTGATGCACCGCCTCCGCCAGGTCCGCGCGCGTCAATGTGCGGCCTTTTGTCATGCTACCCCGCCCCGAAAGAAAACACCCGACATCGTTGATGCCGCGAAAACCACGGGAAGTCAAAGGGTTCGAGAAGACTCTGGATCAGCCGCTAGAATCGGACCGCACAGGCCCCCCAGGTCAGCCCGCCGCCCATGGCTTCCATCAGCAGCAGGTCACCCCGCTTCACCCGCCCGTCGGACATGGCCGTGGCGAGGGCCAGCGGGATCGAGGCCGCCGACGTGTTGGCGTGCTCCGCCACCGTGGACACCACCTTGGCTTCGTCCAGGCCGAGGCGATGTGCGACGCCCATCAGGATCCGCTGGTTGGCCTGGTGGGGAATGAACCAGTCAACATCCCCGACCGCGATGCCCGCGGCGCTGGCCGCCGCCTCGACGGCCTC
>DAINBM010000387.1:0-2729 GCA_036732965.1 Caulobacteraceae bacterium
CGTGTGGCAGGTCGTATTCCACGTCGCCCAGGCCGAGGACATTCTGCCCGAGCAAGCCGTCCGCCGTGCCGGCGATCGAGGCGATGACGAACGGAACGTGCTCGACCTTCGCACCGGCGAGATCCACCGTATCGGCCCGGGTCAGGGAGGTATCGGCTATGCCCGCCACGCCCGTGATCCGCAGGTTGGTGGGCTCGAGGGGGAGCTTCAGCTGTCGGGCCGTGGCCGTGTTGATGAACGAATAGAAGGCACCGGAATCGGCGATGAACCTGACCGGTGAGCCGTCGATCTTCAGATCGACCAGGGGGCTGTTGGCCACCATGGTGACCTTGAGCTCGGCAAACTGCACCAACCGGCACTTCCGGTCCTCGGCGGCAGCGGCGGTCGTGGACAGAAGCAGCGCGCACAAGACCCGCAGACCCGCACGGAACATCCCTGCCTCCCCCGACCTTGCCGAGGTGGTCCACCCCAGCGTTGCGTCAGGGGAAGGTATTTTGCGGGATTATGCAACCCCGCGCTGCATTCGGTCTTGTCTGGACGCGGCGCGCGCCGGCCCTGGCAGCACGGCGTGGCTCAGACCAGCCGTCCGTGACAGTGCTTGAACTTCTTTCCCGAGCCGCAGGGGCAGGCGGCGTTGCGGCTCGTCTGCTCCCAGCCGGCGGGGAGGGCGGAGGCGGGCAGGGCCTCGCGCTGTTCCGGTGACAGGCCGGTCATGCTGCCGAGGCCGAAGCTCTGGGGCGCCCGCTCGTTCTGGCCGGTGAGGGGATCGATGTGGATCTCCTGGAACTGCGGTGTCTCGGGCTGGAAGGCCTCCGGTTGCTCGAAGGTGATCTCTACGGTCATCACCCAGCGGGTGACGTTGTGGCGCAGGTCCACCAGCAGCTTCTCGAACAGGGAGAAGGCCTCGGTCTTGTACTCGTTCAGCGGATCCCGCTGGCCGTAGCCCCGCAGGCCGATGACCTGACGCAGGTGGTCAAGATGCATCAGGTGCTCCCGCCACTGCATGTCGATCATCTGCAGCATGAAGCTCTTCTCCAGCTCCCGCATGCCGTCGGCCCCCACCAGGGCTTCCCGCTCCGCCGCGCGCTGGTCTGCAGCCTCGGTGATGCGCTTGAGCATCTCCGCCTGGTCGACGCCGTTCTCCTGGGCCCAGTCCGCCAGCGGCAGGGTCAGGCCCAGAACGTAGAGCAGCCGCTCCTCGAGCCCCGCCAGGTCCCACTGCTCGGCATAGGCCTTGGGCGGCAGGAAGCGAGAGACGAAGTCCTCGATGGAGTCCCGGCGCATTTCCGCGACGACCTCGGACAGGTCCTTGGCCACCATGAATTCCTGGCGCTGCTCGAACACGGCCTTGCGCTGGTCATTCACCACGTCGTCGTACTTGAGCAGGTTCTTGCGGATCTCGTAGTTCCGCTGCTCCACCTTGCGCTGGGCGGTGGCGATGGCCCCGTTCAGCCAGCGGTGGGTGATGGCCTCGCCCTCGGCGACCCCGAAGGTGCGCATGATGCCGTCCAGGCGCTCTCCGGCGAAGATGCGCAGGAGGTCATCCTCGGTGGACAGCAGGAACTTGGACCGGCCCGGGTCTCCCTGACGACCCGTCCGGCCGCGCAGCTGGTTGTCGATCCGGCGGCTTTCATGGCGCTCGGTTCCCAGCACGTAGAGCCCGCCGGCGGCGAGGGCCTTCGCCTTCTGTACCGCCACGTCGGCCTCGATCCGCTCGAGCTCGGCGGCGGCCATCTCGTCGGTGACGGCGACGCCGGCAGAGCGCTGCTCCTGGCGCCAGCGGCCGATGCGCATCTCCACATTGCCGCCCAGCTGGATGTCGGTGCCCCGCCCGGCCATGTTGGTGGCGATGGTCACGGCCCCCGGAACCCCGGCATCGGCAACGATGTAGGCTTCCTGCTCATGGAAGCGGGCGTTCAGCACCTGGTGCGGAATGCCCTTGCGCTTCTGGCCGTCCAGCTCGAACTCGTGCGACTTCAGCAGCTCGGACAGCTGCTCGGACTTCTCGATGGACACGGTTCCCACCAGCACCGGCTGGCCCCGGGTGTAGCAGTCGAGAATCTGCAGCAGCACCGCGTGGTTCTTCTCGGCGGCCGTCCGATAGACCTCGTCATCCTCGTCGATCCGGGCGACGGGGCGGTTGGTCGGGATCTCGGACACGTCCATCTTGTAGATGTCGCCGAACTCGTGCGCCTCGGTCGCGGCGGTGCCGGTCATGCCGCTGAGCTTCTTGTAGAGGCGGAAGTAGTTCTGGATGGTGACGGAGGCGAGGGTCTGGTTCTCCGGCTGGACGGTGGCCCCCTCCTTGGCCTCGATGGCCTGGTGCAGACCTTCGGAGAGGCGTCGGCCGGTCATCATCCGTCCGGTGAACTCGTCGATCAGCACCACTTCGCCGGCCTTGACGATGTAGTCCCGGTCCCGCTGGTACAGGACGTTGGCGCGCAGGGCCTGGTTCACGTGGTGCACCACGCTGACATTGGCCCCGTCATAGAGACCGGTGGTGTCCTCACCCAGATGACCGCCCGCGATCAGCAGTTCCTCGACCTTGTCGTTGCCGTACTCGGTGAGGATGACCTGCCGCTGCTTCTCGTCGTGGTCGAAGGTCTCCGGGTCCTGGATCAGCTCCCGCACCACGGCATCGATGGTGCGGTAGAAGTCGGACCGGTCCTCGGTGGGGCCGGAGATGATCAGCGGTGTGCGCGCCTCGTCGATCAGGATGGAGTCCACCT
>DAINBM010000388.1:0-2722 GCA_036732965.1 Caulobacteraceae bacterium
GGGGCCGAGGGAGCATCCGGGGAGCGGTTCCGTCGCCGCGGATCCCGCTCTAAGTTGTCGGATATCGCCAACCGGAGCCTCGCCGTGAGCCAGACCCTGTCCACCCGCCTCGATCGCGCCATCGCCCAACTGCCGGAGGCGTTTCCCGGTCCGGGCGGGGCCGTCGCCGTGGTGAAGGACGGGCAGGTGCTGGTGCGCCACGCCTGGGGCTTTGCCAATGCCGAGCTGCGCATTCCGTTCACGCCCAGGTCGCTGTTCCGGATGTGCTCCATCACCAAGCAGTTCACCTGCGCGGCCATGCTGGACCAGTTTCCCGACCCGTCGGCTCTCGACGGCGCCGTGCAGGCGCAACTGCCCCTGCTGGACGGGCCCGCGCCCGGTGCGGCGCATCTGGCGCACAACCAGTCGGGCCTGAGGGACTACTGGGCGCTGGCCATGCTGCTGGGGGCACCGGCGGAATCGGCCTTCGGTGACCATGAGTCCGAGCTGCTGATCCGGGCGACCCGCAGTCTGCAGTTCACTCCCGGAACGCGCTTCTCCTACAGCAACAACAATTTCCGCATCCTCTCGAACGCCCTGGAGAGCCACACGGGCCGGTCCTTCGCCGAGATCCTGCGCACCCGGATCTTTGATCGGGTGGGGATGGAGACCGCGTTCCTGGCCGCCGACACCCGCGCCATGCCGGACGGCACAGAAGGCTATGAGGGCAGTGTCTCCGCTGGCTTTCGCGCGGCGGAGAACCGCATCCTGTGGACCGGCGATGCCGGCCTCGGGGCCTCGCTGGACGACATGATTGCCTGGGAGCGGCACATCGATGCCACACGGGATCAGCCGGACAGCCTCCATGGACGGATCTCCGGTGCCGTGACCTTTGCCGACGAGGCGAGGGCGTCCTACGGCTACGGGCTTGCCCGGGGGGTCGATCGCGGCCGGGTGTTCACCGGTCACGGGGGGGCGTTGCGGGGCTGGCGGAGCAACCGCCTCCATCTGCCCGAAGAGCGTCTGTCGGTGGTGGTGATGCTGAACCACCTGTCTGCGGCGCATCTGGCCCTGGCGTCTGTGGTGGATGCCGTGCTCGATACGGCACCGGCCGCGCGTCCGGCGGATCTCGCCTCGCCGGGCTGGCTCGGGGCCTGGCTGGAGCCGGAGACCGGGCTGTCCTTGCGGGCCGAGGCGTCGGGGCCGGGGCAGGTGCGCGTGATGTTCGGACATTCGCCCGAAGGGCTGGAACTGCAGCCGGACGGGTCAGCCGTCGGTGCGGGCATGGCGCTGCGACCGGACGCGGACGGGCTGCTTCTGGAGCGGGCAGGGGACAATCTGCGATCCCGGCTGGTCCCGTTGCCGGAGCCGACGGGCCAGCGGGATGCGGCGGGTGTCTATCGCTGCGAGGAACTGGCCGCGGAACTGACCCTCGTGGATGCGGGCGGGGCCCTCTACGGGGCGTTTTCCGGGGCGCTGGGCCGGGGTCGGATGGAGCAGCTCGCCTATGTTGCGGCGGATGTCTGGGCCATGCCCTGTCCCCGGGCGCTGGACCATACCCCGCCGGGGGACTGGACCCTTGCGGTCCGGCGGGACGGGTCGGGCCGCGCGACGGCGATCACCGTGGGGTGCTGGCTGGCCCGCAACCTCACCTACCGCCGGGTGGCATAGGGCGGTCCGGCCGGGCTCAGCCGCCCGCGATGCTGACGCCGATGATCCCCTTGTGGGCGAGGACCATGCCCACATAGGCAAGGCTGCCGCCGCCGAGGGCGATGGCATCCCCGATGCCCAGTCCCCGATGGGGGGGCGCACCCGGGTCGCCCCGGCGCTTGACGGAGATCCGGTCATAGACCGCCCAGGCCAGAAAGCTGCCGAACAGCAGCATGCCGCCGGCGTCCCCGTTCACCAGCAGGTGTGCCAGGGCCCAGATCTTGATGGCGACCAGCATGGGATGGCGCAGGAGGCCGCGGATGAGGCCCGGCGCGGGCACTGTCGCGGCAAGGGAGACGAAGGCCAGCCACATGAGCGGGATGGTCACGTGCCGCGCCCAGCCCGGCGGCGTCCAGACCGGGATGAGGCCCGCCGCCCGGTACTGACCGAAGCCCCAGACTATCAGCCCGAAGCCCGCCAGCGAGACGAGGGAGTAGAGCCCCTTGTAGGGTCCGGCCCCGACCCTGGCGATCAGGCCGTCCCGCGCGGTGCGCAGGGTGGTGAAGCTGTGCGCGCCGAGAAACAGAAGGATGCCGACGATCAGTATGCCCATGGGGGTCCCGCTCCCGAATGCATGGCGGCAACGGGGATCTCCCCGCGGTCCCGCCGCAATCCGGATACGAGCCTAGAGTATCCGCCGCGGGTCAGTCCACTTCGAAGCTTTCGGTCGGCAGTGGATGGAGATGGACCTGGCGGGTCGCGGGGTCGCAATAGAAGGACTTGTTGCAGCGGCACCGGATCCGGTTCTGCACATGCAGGCCGTGACGGGTGCAGGCCACCCGGTTTCCGCAGTGCGGACAGGCGACGCGAAAGGGAATCTCGGATCCTCTGGACATTCCTGACATCTGGTCGTGACTTCTGCAGAAGAACGCTCCGCCTGCAGCCGTTTCAGGCGAAGGTCGGTCCACCGCGTCAACCGGCAGCGCGCGTGGGACCGGCGGGATAGTCGACCGGCACGGCTGATAAATCGTAAATTCCTCGCAGAAATCGGCGGGGACCAGACGTGCCCGGTCGGCGTCCGGACGGATGGACG
>DAINBM010000389.1:0-2699 GCA_036732965.1 Caulobacteraceae bacterium
TGCAGTTTCGACCACAGGCCCAGCTGGACCGTCAGATCGGCGTGCAGGGACCGGAACATCTCCCGGTGCTGGCGGGTCGGCGGGGTGTCGGCGTCCTCCAGCCCCGCGGCGAAACCGGCATATTGCTCGTTCAGCTTGCCGGGGAAGGCGAGATTGGCCTCGGATCCCTTCATGTTCACCTGCATCAACGCCTCCTCCAGCGCCTGAAGCTGGGCGTCCACCGGCCGCACCTTGCTGGCGAGCGCCGGGCGGGTCTTCACCGCCGCCGCCAGGTCGGCCCTTGCCGTGCGCACGCCGTTCACCGCCTTGTGCAGGGCGTCGATGTCATGCAGCACCTCCACCGCCAGCCCGATCTTCTCGGCAATCGCCGGTCCGGCATCCGCCACCCGCGGGTCGGCCATCACCTGGAGGGGCTGGGTGCGGGTGATGCCCCCGACGGACAGCTTCACCTGATAGGTGCCCGGCGGCACCAGCGGTCCCCGGGGGGCGGAGCCGGAATAGAAGGCCCCCGGGATCTGGACCGGGTCATCCATGCGCAGGTCCCAAACCAGCCGGTTCATCCCGGCGCGGGCGGAGATCAGGTCGCTGGGCACGATCTGGTCCGGCCATTCCGGCGGCTGGATCACCTTGCTGGTCTTGGTGCTGGACAGGTGCCGCATCGGGTGACCCTGGGCATCGAGGATGTCGATCGTCAGTTCCGACGTCGGGGCGGCCTTCAGCACATAGTCGATCATCGCCCCGGCCGGCGGGTTCTGGCCCACGGGATGGCGGCTGTCCACGGCATCGGGATAGTGCAGGCGCAGGGCGGTCTGCGGCTTCAGCAGCGCCACGTCGGCCGTCTGGGTCGCTTCCGCCTGCCGCAGGGGCGTGATGTTGTCGAGGATCCAGAAGGATCGCCCATGGGTCGCCACCACCAGGTCGTCCCCCTTGACGAGCAGGTCATGGACCGGGGACGGGGGCAGGTTCCTCTGCAGGGACTGCCAGTGCGCCCCGTCGTCGAAGGACACGAACACGCCGAGTTCGGTTCCCGCGAACAGCAGGCCCGGGCGGACCGGGTCCTCCCGCACCGCATGGACCACCGCGCCGGAGGGCAGACCGGCGGAGATGGACGTCCAGGTTTTTCCACCGTCCGCCGTCTTCCAGGCATGGGGGCCGATGTCGTCCAGCTTGTGGCGGTCGACGGCCACATAGGCCCGGGCCGCGTCGTGCGGCGAGGGATCGATCATGGAGACCGTGCCCCATTCCGGCAGGTCCTTGGGCGAGACATTGGTCCAGTGCCCGCCGCCGTCGGTGGTCAGATGCACGAGGCCGTCATCGGTCCCCGCCCAGAGGAGCCCCTTCTTCAGGGGCGATTCCGCCAGGGCGAAGATGGTGTCGTAGTATTCGACGCTGGTGATGTCCTTGGTGAGGGGGCCACCGGACGGGGTCTGCTTGGACTTGTCATTGCGGGTCAGATCCCCGCTGATCGCCGTCCAGCTCATCCCGTGGTCATTGGAGCGGAACACCGCCTCCGCCGCCGCATAGAGCACGTCCGGATCATGGGGGGACAGCATCAGGGGGGCGGTCCAGTTGAAGCGGTGGGTCAGTTCGCTGGCCGGATGGCCGGAATTGTCCACCGGATAGACGCTGATGTCCTGGGTCTGCTGGGTGCGGTGATTGAAGCGGCCGATCTGGTTCTCGGCGTCGGAATAGATGATCTCCGGGTCCCGGGGGTCTGGCACCACGAAGCCGGACTCCCCGCCGCCGGCCATGTACCAGCTTCTCGGACCGATCACGCCTTCGTCCGACGCGCTGGCCACGGCGAGGTTGGTGTTGTCCTGCTGGGCCCCGTAGAGCCAGTAGGGGAAGCGGTTGTCCACCGCCACGTGATAGAACTGGGCGGTGGGCTGGTTGTCCTGGCTGGACCAGGTGTCGCCGCCGTCGAGGGAGATGCTGGCCCCCCCGTCATTGGCATTGATCAGCCGCTTCGGATCGGTGGGGTCGATCCACAGGGCGTGGTGGTCGCCATGGGTCGCCGAGACCAGGTTGAAGGTCTTGCCCCCGTCGGTGGAGCGCAGCATGCCGGTGTTCAGCACATAGACCGTGTCCGGCGACTTGGGATCGGCATAGGTCTTGGAGAAGTACCAGGCCCGCTGGCGGATGCGGCCGTCATCGCTGACCAGCGACCAGTTGGTGCCCCCGTCATCGGAGCGGTAGAGGCCGCCGTCCCGGGCCTCCACCATGGCGAAGATGCGCTTGGGATTGGCGGCGGAGACGGACACGTCGATCCGTCCGAGGATGCCTGTCGGCAGGCCGTGGCCCTTCAGTTCCGTCCAGGTCTCGCCTCCGTCGGCGGAGCGGAACAGGCCGCTGCCGGGACCGCCGCTGGAGAAGCCCCAGGGCTGGCGCCGCACCTGCCAGAGGGCGGCATAGACGATCTTCGGGTCGGTGGGGTCATAGGTGATGTCCACCGCGCCGGTGTTCTCGTCGCGATAGAGGACCTTCTTCCAGGTCCTGCCGCCGTCGGTGGTGCGGAACACGCCCCGCTCCGCATTGGGACCGAAGGCATGGCCGAGCGCGGCGACCAGCACGTGGTCGGGGTTCTTGGGATCGATGACCAGGGCCCCGATCTGACGGGTGTCCTCGAGCCCCACATGGGTCCAGGTCTTGCCGCCGTCGCCGGAGCGATAGACGCCGTTGCCCCAGGTGATGTTGCCCCG
>DAINBM010000390.1:0-2688 GCA_036732965.1 Caulobacteraceae bacterium
GCTGGCCGCCTGCGCCGCCGCCGGGAGGAGCAGGGCGAGGGCGCTGGCAGCTCCCAGCAGAAGGTCGGTACGGGGCATGGGCCTCTCCTCAGGTGATGACGTCGGGTGCCGAGCGTCCGGTACGGTCGGTGACCTCGGCAATGGCGTCGGCGGCCTTGATCAGGTCGTCCAGGGCGTCCGCCACCTCCCGGTCAAGCGCCCCGGAGGCGGGTTCGTAGCGTTCGATATAGACCCGGAGCGTGGCACCCACCGTGCCCGTCCCGGACAGGCGGTAGACGATCCGCGATCCGCCCTCGAACAGCACCCGCACCCCCTGGGCCCGGCTGACGGAGCCATCGATCGGGTCGGCATAGGCAAAGTCGTCCGCCGCCGCGACCACCAGCGAGCCGAAGCTCCGGCCGGGCAGGGTGGCGAGGCTGTCCCGCAGGTGGGCGATGAGCGCATCGGCCCGGGCCGTCTCCACGCCCTCATAGTCGTGGCGGGCATAGTAGTTGCGGCCGTGGCGGGCCCAGTGCTCGCGCACCAGCTGGTCGACGGAGACCTTCCGCACCGCCAGGATGTTCAGCCACAGGAGCACCGCCCAGAGGCCGTCCTTCTCCCGCACGTGGTCCGAACCGGTGCCCGCACTTTCCTCGCCGCACAGGGTGGCGCGGCCCGCATCGAGCAGATTGCCGAAGAACTTCCAGCCGGTGGGCGTCTCGAAACAGGGGATGCCGAGGGCCTCGGCCACCCGGTCGACGGCGGCGCTGGTGGGCATGGACCGGGCGATGCCCTTCAGGCCGGTGGCATATCCCGGTGCCAGATGAGCATTGGCGGCGAGGAGGGCCAGGCTGTCCGACGGGGTGACGAAGCGGCCCTTGCCGATGATCAGGTTGCGGTCGCCGTCCCCGTCAGAGGCCGCGCCGAAGTCCGGGGCATCCGGTGCCATCAGCCGGTCATACAGAGCCCGGGCATGGACCAGATTGGGGTCCGGATGGTGGTGGCCGAAGTCCTCCAGCGGCTCCCCATTGACCACGGTGCCCGCGGGAAAGCCCAGGCGGCGCTCCAGGATCTCCCGCGCATAGGGGCCGGTCACGGCGCTCATGGCGTCGAAGGACATGGAGAAGCCCGCCGCCACATGGGCCCGGATGGCGTCGAAATCGAACAGGGTCTCCATCAGGGCGGCATAGTCGGCGACGGGATCCACCACCTCCACCACCATGTCGGCAACGGTGGTCTCTCCCAGCCGGTCCAGGTCCAGATCGTCCGCCGCGACGGTCAGGATCCGGTCGATCTCTAGGGTGCGGCGGAAGATCCCGTCGGTGATCCCCTCCGGGGCCGGGCCGCCATTGGCGACATTGTACTTGATGCCGAAATCCTCGTCCGGACCGCCGGGATTGTGACTGGCGGACAGGACCAGACCGCCCAGCGCCCCGCGCTTGCGGATCAGATGGCTGGCGGCAGGGGTCGACAGGATGCCGCCCCGGCCAATGACCGTCCGGACAAAGCCGTTGGCGGCGGCCATGCGCACGGCCCGCTGGATGGCCTCGCGGTTGTAGTAGCGGCCGTCGCCCCCGATCACCAGGGTGGCCCCGTCCTTGCCCTCCACCACATCGAAGACCGACTGGATGAAGTTTTCCAGATAGTGGGGCTGCTGGAACACCCGGACCTTCTTGCGAAGGCCCGAGGTGCCGGGCTTCTGGTCGGTGTAGGGCGTCGTGGGAAGGGTCTGGATCATGGTCTGGCTCTAGCCGATCCCGACGCCTCAGGCCAGCAGCCCCTCCAGCCCGTAGACCTTCGCCGCCGTGCCCGCATAGAGGGCCCGCTTCTCCGCGGCCGATGCGCCCGCGGTGATCCGCTTGAAGGTGTTCCACAGGGTGGCGTAGCTGGCCCCCCACTTGTCCACGGGATAGTTGCTCTCGAACATGGCCCGCTCCGGCCCGAAGGCCTCGATGCAGGTCTCGATATAGGGGGCCCACAGCTTGGCCAGGGCTTCCGACGACAGGCCCGCCTCCGGTCCCTCCTCGGGCATGCCGCAGAAGGCCATGGCAAGTCCACCCAGCTTCACCGACACGTTGGGGCAGGCGGCCAGGGCCTGGATCGCGGCCTTCCAGCGGGGGAAGGTGTCGCACAGGGTCCCGCGATAGCCGGCGATGTTCAGGGGCGTGCCGCAGTGGTCCAGCACGATGGTCGTCTCCGGGAACTTGCGGGCCAGCGCCAGCACGTCGCCCAGCTGCGGCTCCAGCACCCAGGCGTCGAAGGTCAGGCCCAGCGGGGCCAGGTGGCGGAAGCCCGCATGGAAGGCGTCGCTGGCGAGGAGTCCGGGACCGGCATGGAAGGGCGGGCCCAGGACCTCGGGATCGGCGTCCCAGGCCCCCTGGTGGCGGATGCCGCGGAACCGGCCGCTGCCCGCGGCGATCAGGGCTTCCAGGACGGGCTTTGCCCGGTCGCCCAGGGTCATGTCCGCATGGCCGACAATGGCGGCGCAGGCCCGGAAGGCCCCGTAGATGCCGCTCGCACTCTGGGCGGCGACGCCGTTCACGAAGTCCACCTCGCCCACCACCTTCAGCTCCGGCGCGGCGTCGGCACGGTAGAAGGCCCCGCATTCCATGAACACCGTGCCGATGACGTTGTGGCCGCTGGTGGCGTCCGCCCGCAGCTCCTGGAAGGTGTAGTAGGGGGTGCGCGCCACGGCCTCGACGAAGGGAT
>DAINBM010000391.1:0-2671 GCA_036732965.1 Caulobacteraceae bacterium
GCGAGAGGACGAACCAGCAATCCCGCCACGCGGCCACACTGAAATGCAGCGCCCGTTCGAGACTGGTCACCCGGGCCGACCGGGCTGAAGACATGCCACTACCCCACACCAGAGCGCCAGACTGACGCTTGGGTCGACATTAACGAATTTTGGAGCCACTGGACACGAAAGTTTTGTGCAATTGATTCGTGGGGCCGAAGTGTTGCGGCAAAGCGGCGGTTGATCCCCCGGACCATTTCCCTATGGTTCCCGCATGACCCTTGATCCCATCCACATCATCGGCGCCGGCCTCGCAGGCTCCGAGGCTGCCTGGCAGGTTGCCGAGGCGGGTATCCCCGTCGTGCTGCACGAGATGCGGCCGCTCAGGGCCACTCCCGTCCACCAGACCAGCGGCTGCGCGGAACTCGTCTGCTCCAACTCGTTCCGATCCGACGACTGGGAGTACAATGCCGTCGGGCTGCTGCATGCCGAGATGCGGCGACTGAACTCCCTGATCCTGCGGGCGGCCGACCTTCATCAGGTTCCCGCCGGCGGGGCCCTGGCCGTGGACCGGGACGGGTTTTCGCAGGCGGTCACTGCGGCCCTGGCAAATCATCCCCGGATCACCCTCGCGCGTGGTGAGGTCGAGGGATGGCCCGACGCGGCGTGGGGACAGACCATCATCGCCAGCGGCCCCCTCACCTCCGAGTCCCTGTCCCAGGCCATCCTCGCCCGGACCGGCGAGGACACCCTCGCCTTCTTCGACGCCATCGCCCCGATCCTGCATGCGGACAGCATCGACATGTCCGTCGCCTGGCGCCAGTCCCGCTACGACAAGGAAGGCCCCGGGGGGGACGCTGCGGCCTATATCAACTGCCCCCTGAACAAGGCGCAGTACGAGGCCTTCGTCCAGGCCCTGATCGACGGCCCGAAGGCGGAGTTCCGGGACTGGGAAAAGGACACGCCGTATTTCGACGGCTGCCTGCCCATCGAGGTGATGGCCGAGCGGGGCCGCGAGACCCTGCGGCACGGCCCGATGAAGCCCGTGGGTCTGACCAATCCCCACAACCCCCTGGAAAAGCCCTATGCCGTCGTCCAGCTGCGCCAGGACAATGCGCTGGGCACGCTCTACAATATCGTCGGCTTCCAGACGAAGCTGAAGCATGCGGCACAGGTGGAGATCTTCCGTCAGATCCCCGGGCTGGCGAACGCCCAGTTCGCGCGCCTCGGCGGGCTGCATCGCAACACCTTCATCCAGTCCCCCCGGCTGCTGGATGCCCAGCTCCGCCTGAGGAGCGAGCCGCGCATCCGCTTCGCCGGTCAGATCACGGGCGTCGAGGGCTACGTGGAAAGCGCGGCCATAGGCCTGCTGAGCGGTCGCTTCGCCGCCGCCTCGGCCCGGGGGGAGCCCCTTCTGCCGCCCCCGCCGACCACGGCGCTGGGGGCGCTGATTGCCCATGTGACCGGTGGCCATCTGGCGGACGGCAAGGGCTCGTTCCAGCCCATGAACGTCAATTACGGGCTGCTGCCTCCAGTCGAGGCCCCGCGCAGGGCCGAGGATGGCCGCAAGCTTGCGCCCCCCGAACGGGGTCGGGCCAAGAAGCGGTTGATGAGTCTACGCGCTCTGGCCGATCTCGACGCGTGGCACGCGGCCGCCGGCGCGGAACCGACGCTCGCCTAGATCCGGCCCGTCGCCACGGCCCAGGTCAGTCGCAGACGACGACCGAGGGGCCCCGACCGCCGGTCGAGGGCAAGCGCCGCATGGGCGATCGCCGGAAATGCCGCGGGTGACAGGCGCGGGGCAGACCGGGCCGCCTGCTGCCAAAGTCCCAGCTTCTGGCCCAGATGGCGAACCACCTCGTCCGTACGGCCCGTCTCCTCCGCGAGGTTCCGCCAGGTCTGTGGCCACCAGTCGGGGAGTTCGCCCTCCGCGGCGTCCCGCCCGGCCAGCCGGGCCAGTCCGGCCAGCCGCGCCGTGGCCGTGATCGCCTCGCGGTCCACCGCGGGATCGAGCCGGTTCGCCACAGCCGCCGCGAGGGAGCCGTCCAGATCGTCGAGATAGAGGTCCAGCGCCGCCTCATCCTCGAACCACGGGGCCGGAAGCTCGGCGTGCCGGGCGCTGATCATGGAGTCCACGGCGGCCAGCGGGAACCGCCCTGCCGCCAGCGCCGGTGCCAGAGCGGACAGCACCGGATGCTCGCCCCCTTCCCCGCCCTGGGCCAGGGCCTCGCAGCGCTCCCGCCACCAGGCGAAACGGATTTCCGCCATCAGCGGCTGTGTGGCCCGCAACCCCACGGCACCGAGTTCGAGATCAAGGGCGTAGAGGGCCACGACGTCGGACCGCGCCGACGGATCGGCGATGAAGCGCGTCGCCAGCCACCGATCGGGGTCGGCCAGCTTCAGGGAACTGTCTATGTTGGATGTCATCGGGACGTCTGCGGTCGGACGGGGATCACAAGCCCCGTCCGACCGCTCCGGTCCGGTCGTCTGATCGACGAGGGTCGTCAGCTGAAGATCGTCTGGTTCATGGTCATGGCTGTCAGCATCGGGATGGACAGCAAGAGGTTCGTCCGGGAGAACAGCATGGCCGTACGCCCGGCGCGCGCCTTGGCGTCGGCATCGCCCTCGACGATGCCCAGGGCGATCTTCTGGTTCGGCCAGATGAACACCCAGACATTGATGAACATGATCG
>DAINBM010000392.1:0-2659 GCA_036732965.1 Caulobacteraceae bacterium
GCCCTCGGGGCCAAGGTGGGCCAGCGGGCCGAGATTTCCACCGCCACCTCCGTCGTACCGGACCTGATCGAGATCGGCGCGGAGAGCTTCATCGCCGACGGCGTGGTGTTCGGGGCCCCGCGCGCCGTTCCCGGTGCCATCCAGCTGGCCAGGACCCGGATCGGCCGCCGGACCTTCGTCGGCAATTCCGGACTTCTGCCCACCGGGGCCGACCTGGGGGACGAGGTACTGCTGGGGGTGCTGTCCAAACCGCCCGCAGACGCCCATGCGGCGCTCGAACCGGGCTCCACCTGGTTCGGTTCCCCGGCCATCCGCCTGCCGCGCCGCCAGGTCGCCGCGGTGTTCGACGAGGGGGCGCGGTTCAAGCCGTCCAAGCGGCTGGTGGCCACCCGCCTGGCCATCGAGTCGGTGCGGGTGACACTGTCCCTCACCGTATTCCTCTCCTTGTTCAGCGTTCTGCTGTCTGTCATCAGCGACATTTCCGATCTGCCCCATGGCATCTGGTGGATCGCCGCCCTGTTCCCCTTCCTCTACATGGGCTTTGCCGTGGCAGCCGGCGCGGGGGTGGTCGCGCTGAAGTGGCTTGTGATCGGGCGTTACAAGCCGACCCACCAGCCCCTCTGGAGCCTGTTCGTCTGGCGGACGGAACTGGTCACCTCCACCTACGAGAACCTTGCCGTACCCCTGCTGCTCGATCCCCTCCGGGGCACGCCCTACCTCAACATCTTCCTGCGCCTGCTGGGTTGCCGGATCGGCAAGCGGGTGTTCACCGACACCACCGACATCACCGAATATGATCTGGTGGAGGTCGGCGACGACGCCGCCCTGAATGACGGGGCCGGCCTGCAGACCCATCTCTTCGAGGACCGGGTGATGAAGGTCAGCGGCCTGCGGATCGGGGCCCGGGCCACGGTCGGCTCCCTGGCCATCGTTCTCTACGATGCCGTGATCGAGGACGACGCCCAGCTCGGGGACCTGTCGGTGCTGATGAAGGGCGAGACCCTGCCCGCCGGAACCAGCTGGGAGGGCTCTCCCGCCCGGCCTGCCAGGGGGGCCTGACGCCCGGCGGGTGACGCGGCGAGACGCTTGGCGCAGGGCACAAGTCCGGTTAAGGAACGGCGCATCCTGACGGAGACCCCTCATGCGTAGCCAGACCTGCCTTGCTGTCCTGATTGTCGCCACGGCCCTGACCGGCTGCGGTCCGGGCAAGTCCGACACCGGCGGCGCGGCCTCCTCTTCAGCCACCTCGAGCGAGGCATCGGCCCTCGACACCCCGGCAAATCACAAGCTGGTGGAAGAGCTGGGCCCCGCCTATGCCAAGGCCGACCTTGCCAATGGCCAGGTCCGTTTCGCCTTGTGCCGCTCCTGCCACACCATCGCCAAGGGCGGGCCGAACATGACCGGCCCGAACCTCTACGGCCTGTTCGGACGCAAGTCGGCCTCGGTGGCGGACTATTCCTATTCGGAAGGAATGAAGGCGGCGAACGTGGTCTGGGGTGCGGACACCCTCAATACCTGGATCAAGGATCCGCGAGCGATGGTGGCAGGTACCAAGATGAGCTATCCGGGCATGCCCGATGACAAGGACCGGGCCGACCTGATCGCCTATCTCAAGGTGGCGTCCAGCGGCGGTGCCAACTAGTTGTCGTTTCCAAGAAGGTTGTTCACACGTTGCCAGGGTGTGAGGCCGGCGATGCCGGCGTGGGGCCTGTGGAGATTGTAGGCTGCGGTCCAGGGTCCGATGGCCTCGGTCCGCTCGGCTGAGGATCGGTAGGACCTGGCGTAGGCCCATTCCCTCAAGCTGGTCTGGATGAAGCGCTCGGCCTTGCCGTTGGTGCGCGGCGTGTAGGGTCGGGTTCTGACGTGACGGACGCCTTCCTCGCTCAGGGCTTTGGCGAAGCGCCGGGAGCGATAGGCTGAGCCGTTGTCGGTCATCACCCGTTCGACCTTCACGCCCAGACGGCCATACCAGGCCAGGGCTCTCTTCAGGAATCCGGTGGCGTCCTCCTGGCCCAGGCTGGGCAGGATCTCGGTATAGGCCAGGCGCGAGGCGTCATCGATGGCCACATGCAGATGCTCCCAGCCAATGCCGTCCACACTGTCGCGCCGGTTGCCCGTGACCCGGTGGCTGGGGCGGGCGATCCGGCCCAGGGTCTTGATGTCGATGTGGATCAGTTCGCCAGGTGCCGCCTTCTCATAGCGCACGGCCGCCGGTCGGGGATCGAGCCGTGAGAGACGGCCAAGCCCCAGCCGCCGCAGCAACAGGCCCACTGTCGAGCGGGCCATGCCCAGCGCCCGGGCAATCTGGGGCCCGCTCATCCGCTGACGTCGCAGCGCCTCGATCTGGGCCAGCCGGTTGGCCGGCGTTCTGCGCGGACATCGTCTCGGGGCCGAGCTGCGGTCGTGATGCCTTCGCTCGTCCCCGAGACGATGCCGGACCAGCCACTTGTGTGCGGTCCTGGTCGATACGCCTGCCGCAAGCGCTGCGGCCTTCACGGTCCAGCCCGATCCGACACGCTCGGCCAGAAGGGCTCGACCAGACGGCGTCAGACGGGCATTCTTATGAACGTTCATCCGGGGTCTCCGGGTTAGAGGTTGGCGCTTCGTAACCCCATTCTCTCAACCCAACCCCGGGTGAACAACCTTCATAGCTTCGACA
>DAINBM010000393.1:0-2644 GCA_036732965.1 Caulobacteraceae bacterium
AGACGGGCGGCCTGCACCGTTCCCGGGAGATGTCGGGCGCGTTCGTCGAGGCCGGCCATCAGCGAGGTCAGCTCGGCGGCGGCGGCCTGGGCGGCGGCAAGGCTGGCCTCGATCCGCTCGGTGGTCTGCTGTCCGGCATCACTGACCAGGCGGGTGGATTCGTCGATCAGACGTCGCGCGGCGGTGAGACGACTGTCGAACACCGCGTCGGCCTTCTGTCCGCTGGTGAAGGCGAGCTCCCCAAATTGCTCGAGGGTCTCGCGCGCCGACTGGATGCGGGTGAGGGCGGTTTTCGTCGCCTCGTCCAGCGCCGTGCGGGCCGCCGTCCGTGTCTCCTCGGCCAGTTGCGCCAACTGATCGATCGTCTCCCGCCCCTCCGCCTCGATCTGGGTGCGGGTCTGCCGGCTGAGATCTGCCAGGGACTGCAGACCCGCGCGGGATTCCGCGTCGATCAGGGCCTGTTCGGACCGGGCCGTCGCCGACAGGGTGGTCAACTGGGCCTCCACCTCCGCGATCAACTGGCGCAGGCCTTCGGTGATGTCGGTGGCCGTGGACGAGATGTCCTGCGATCCCACGCGCCCCTGGGCCACGGCCTCTATGATCAGGGTCCGCTCTCGCGCCAGGCGCTCCACCAGCCCCGCCTGGGCATCACTGAGCGTGACCTCCAGGGCCTCGAACTGGGCCCGCTCCTTGGACAGGTTGCCCCACAGGTTGCTCAACTGTTGGTTCACAGTGTCACCGACGGTGTGCAGGTGGTCGGCATTGAGGCTGAGCTGCTGCCCGGCGAGGGCGCTGATCTCGGCCGCATCGCCCGCCGCGGCGGCCAGTTCCGCGGCCCGGGCCGCCAGGCTCGCTTCGGCTTCCCGCAACTGGGTCTGGGCGAGGTCCGATGCCTGGGCAATCAGCGCCGTCTGCCGGGTGATGGTTTCGCCGATGGCCGTGGCGCGCACGTCCATCTGCTCCGAAAGGGCGCCCATCTTCTGCCGTTCGCGGGTGAGCGTCTCGGTCATCTGGCTGGCGGCACTGCCGGCGCGGGCAGTGATCTCGTGCATCCGGTCGGTGTCTTCGGCGAGGGCTGCCCGGAGGGCCGTCAGCTGGCTCATGGCCGCCGTCGCCATCTCCGCGGCCCGGGAAATCTCCATGCGCACCGCGGTCACGACGTCCCCGGCCTCCCCGGCCGCGAGGACAGCGGGCGCGATCATGGCATCCGTCGCAGCCCGGGCGCGGCGGGTCTCGCGGATCAGCTCGCCACTCTGGCGCAGCATGTAGGCCCCCAGGCCGATGAGGATCACCGGCAGGATTACCACCGCCGCCAGAAGCGCCACATGGGTCGGCGTCACATCGAAGCGCCAGCTGTCGGACCGGTAATAGGCGGCAAACGCCGTCGCCGCCGCCGCCCATGCCACCGAAAGCCCCGCCGCCGTCGGATAGGCGAGACGGGCGGGCAGGGGCAGCCGTTCCGCACGGGGCCGTGCCGGTGCGGCGCGGACCGCAGCGGACGGCTCCGTCGCTGCCGGAATGGAAACCGCTGCGGCCTCCGATGGCGTGTCGAGGATCAGGGGGGTCGGAGGCATCTTGGTTTTCATTCCACACCCTGCTGACGGAGCCGGGACCTGGATCCCGGTCTTCCCGAAGCGCGCGCCGTGAGGCGTTCCCCCCTCACACGAATTTATGCGCGGACGCCGCTCCGGGAAAGTAACGATTCGTTGGTTGATGGACGTCCGATCTGCTTAAGTTTGCGTTAAGATCGTGTGGCAATGGGGGGGCATCATGGCCAATCGGACAGAGCCTCGGCAAAAGCCGCAGCCGACCGCGGAGGAGCGCCGGTTTCTCCAGCTCGGCCTCGGCCAGCCGGGACGGAAGCTGCCGCTGTTCGACCAGGACGGACAACCGGTCCGCGGCGACCTGATCCGGGCCTGCATCGCCCGGGGATGGGCGGAGCGCTGGTTCTCCAACCCCCTCGCGCCGGAGTGGCTGGTCTGCCGCTTGACGGATCGTGGGGCCGCCGTGGCGACCGGCGCCGTTCGGAACCGCCGGACCGGAGGCGGGGAGGAGTCCCCTTCGGCCTTGGCTTGACCCCGTATCGGGATTAGATGCGAAGGACGCCCGTCCAGAGGCGCTTGCAGGGAAGTTCTCACCCGTGACGGTGATCGTGACTGGCGCAGCCGGTTTCATAGGTGCTGCGGTCTGCGACCGGCTGCTGTCCCGGGGTGACCGGGTGGTGGGCGTCGACGCGTTCAATGCCTATTACGATCCGGCGCTGAAGCGTGCCCGCGTCGCCCGGCTGGAAGGGCGGACCGGATTTCGCATGGTGGAGGCCGACGTGGCCGATGCCCGGGCCATGGCGGCCCTCGTGGCCGATCCGGAGGTCACCGGCGTGGTGCACCTGGCGGCCCAGGCAGGGGTCCGCTACTCCATCGACAATCCCTTCGCCTATGAGCGCTCGAACCTTGCCGGGCACCTGTCGGTGCTGGAGGCCTGCCGCCATGCCCCGTCCGTGCGGCATCTGGTCTATGCCTCCTCGTCTTCGGTCTACGGAGACCGCCGCGGCTCCGGGGCGTTTTCGGAGGATGATCCCACCGACCATCCGGTCAGCCTCTATGCCGCCACCAAGCGCTCCTGCGAGCTGATGAGCCAGAGCTAT